>NZ_JBDNTS010000004.1:0-154559 GCF_047719775.1 Liquorilactobacillus sp. | reverse complement strand
TGATATTAACTGATTTTCACCAATTAATACCAGAACTAATCTTAGATTGTTTATTATATTTTTTCTTTACTTTTCTTTACTTTTCTTTACTTTTCTTTCCTAAATACGAATTCCTAATTCCATATGCAAAATAGATTATTAATCCAATAAGGAACCACAATAAGGCATACAACTTAGCATCATTACCTAACCCCCAAAAAACGCCAAAAGCGCCAAGAAAGGCTAGTGCTGGCAATACTGGATAGAATGGCATTTTAAAGCTAGGTTTTGGCAAATCTTTACCTTCACGCGCACGCAACGCATAAATTCCAACGGCAACGAACATAAAGGCAATCAATGTGCCTGCAGAGATCAATTGCGCCAAAAATGCAAATGGAAACAATGCACCAATTATGATACCAATTGTTGCAAGTGTAAGCGTTACATTATTTGGTAATTTATCCTTATTTAGTTTTCCTAACCACTTTGGAAGCATTCCATCCCTACCAAATGAATAAATCAACCGTGATCCTGCCAGCATCATCCCAATTAAAGCTGTAAACATCCCAACAACAGCAATTGTTTGTACTACGGTTGCCACAATCGGATGCCCACTTTGTCGAAGAGCCCAACCGATTGGTTCAGCGTTATTAGCATAGTTAGTATACTTAAACATGCCCACAATTACTAGTGACACAACCACGAATAATACAACAGCAATTAAAAGCGATCCTAAAATTCCACGTGGCATCGTTTTTTGCGGATCCTTCGCCTCAGCCGAATTTGCAGCAATTGAATCAAAACCGATATATGAAAGAAAAATCGCTGAAATTCCGGCATATATCCCTTGCCATCCTCCAAAAGCAGAACCATCTGCATTTTGATGATATTTAGGGACAAAAGGAAAATAATTAGCTTTATGCAAAGCAGTCATTCCGACGATTACAAATAAAATAATGGCTAATACTTTAAGGATAACCAAAATATTCTCAACACGAGCTACTCCTGAAATACCCCTTGATAATAAAATAGCAACTAGCAAAACCACAACCATTGCTACTAAATCAATAATTCCACCCTCGGTACCAAAGGCATTTGCGAGCTGTTTTGGAAAATTAACACCAAGTGGTTCTACTAATCCGCGAAAATTTGCTGAGATTCCAGATGCCACAAAAGCAACAGCAATGAAATATTCCGCCAAGAGTGCCCATCCTGCAATCCATGCAAAAAATTCACCAAAAATAACATTTATCCATGAATATGCAGAACCGGCAAACGGCATGACAGAAGCCATCTCAGCGTATGCAAAGGCCACAAGCCCTGCAACAACAGCTGCTAATAAAAAAGAAATAACGACAGCTGGACCTGCATGTGTAGCTGCAACCACACCAGGAAGAGTGAATATTGAGGTTGAAACAATTGTCCCGACACCCAACGCTAAAAAATCTTTAACAGTCAACACTCGAGATAAATGCGCATCCTTAACTTGATAAACTTTTGGATCTTCTTTTAAAAGCAATCTTTTTAAAAATTTTCCCATTAAAACTCCTCCAATAAATTAATAAATACTAAAATTATATCAAGAATATTAGAGAAGTCAACCAGTAAACTAATTTTTACTTAGAAACAACTCATTAAAACTTAATAAAAATAAGTCTATTTCTTTTACACTTATTTTTATTAATACAGAAAAAAACAATTTCACTTAGCTATCAATCAACAACTTTTGCATAAAAATTATTGGCGCCGCAATTAGTAAAAAACAATGTTTCATAAAACTCAAAAAGGAATTTAATAAAATATCTCGTGTATCATTTTCTTTGACCGTTTTTCTCTTTGACCTTTGCAACATTTGCTCTGCTGCCTCTGTTCCCTCTATTTCTTCTGTTTCCTTAACTGTTCTTTTTGTCCGGCTCATAGTATCATCAACAACCTGAGCTTCTCCCTTTAGTCCTATATTCATTATATTAAAGGGATTTAGTAATAAAAAGTTACTGATTAAATAATAATCCAGCAGTAACTTCCAACTAATTGGAATAATTAATTGCGCTAGTACCAATAAAATAACAAACGATATCGAACTTTTAACTAGAACCCTACTATATTTTGTAAAATTTCCCATCTACCATTCCTCAATTCATCTTATCCTTTTAATGCCTAACTCTAAAACATCTCTCAAACATAATTTATTTCAGAAAAAAAGCCAAGGTTAAGAAAATCACCCCAGCTTTATTTTCCTTACTTACCCTAAATTTACAACTTTATAAGTTCTGTAAAGACCTTCCGATTTACCAGATTTATATAAATCACTGCAATAGTATACAAATCTAGAAAATAAATCAATAGTCCCATTGACCCATATAACATCATAACAATCGATATCCAAAATAAGCATTGGCTCAAGACTGTCCATTTTTTTCTTGCCTTTATCGCATCAACAATTTCTTTATTAGTAGATTCCGTAAGTTCAATCTCTTTACCCTTACTCAACTTATCACGCAGTTTCTTGACCACTAGACCCAGCCTAATGTTATACGCCATTAGTAATATTAAACTAACTAAAGCAATCATTTCTAATGTTGACATCATCATTACCTCGCTTTCAGCCTACAACCAATACATCACACTTTGCAGTCCTGACAACACCATCTGTCACAGAACCCACGAATATTCGGCCAACCGCTGACATTCCTGTTTTCCCCAAGATGATTAAATCAATTGGATAATCTTCTACAAAGTCACGAGCAATCACAACTCTTGGAGAACCAAATCTTGCATGAACACCAACATTAGCAAAACTTTCTTCCTGCACAATACTTTCTTTTAATTTTTCAAGATATTGCTGTACTGCTTCAAAAGTAGAATAAATAATGTCGCCTGACATACTAATAATTCCACCAAAGTTGTTCGTAAATTGTTTTGTATCAATCACGTTCAAGACTTCGATTCGTCCATTATTTCTTTTAGCTATTTCAATCGCTTTCTTCAATGCCTTCTCTGCATTTTTTGACCCATCAACGGGAACTAGAATACTACGATATTTTTGTTCCATTGAGATCACCCCTTACTTCCCACGTTATTATAACATTATATTATAACTTTTTACTCTGACTATCTATTCATTAAGCAATCTTAAACTTCGACATGTAAGTGATTACGCTTTCTTCACTTAATTTTAAATGTTATTTGAATAGTATGCAAGTGTTTCGTTTTTTCTCTTTTATTTAATATAAGTCTGTTGTATAATAATTAGGTGTTATCATTCATTGCCCTCGTGGCGGAATTGGCAGACGCGCAGCGTTCAGGTCGCTGTTTGGGTTTCCAAGTACAGGTTCGACTCCTGCCGAGGGCATAAAAGATGCTAATTTAAAGAGTTTCAAGAGCTATATGTGCACTATTTGTGCATCAGCTTTTGAAACTTTTTTATTTTACCAAAACTATAACGCGTGTATTACAAAACAATATTTTATTTCTTTAAGTGAGGATTTTATACCGCAAAAATAGGTCCCACTCAAACAAGAGTAAGACTTTTAGGCTGTATACTTTTTCCTATTAATAGGTTTCAGATATGATAATCTATTGCCAGCAATAGATATTGTAGAACAGATTCTATACTGTAAATTCTATGCAGGATCAGATTTGCTCATTATTGGTAGTAAAAGGAGCTTAGACTTTTACTGCTTTTATGTTGTGAAGTATACCACTTAACTAATCAATCTTTATCTTCAGTAGCACGATAAAAGTTTCTTCCATCCATCCCAAAAATTCTCTCAGAAAATGTTCCAGGTTCAGTATGCTCAAGCGTTCCCCTTAACATCTGAATAGAGGCATCCAGTTGATCAATTTGATGCAATACTTCGGCTTCCAAAATATGCGGTCGCACCGGTGATCCATATTCCAACAAACCGTGATGTGATAATATCATGTGCCGTAGCAGAATCATATCTTCGCTCTCAAGATCAATTTTCAACTTATCTGCTGCTTTGACAATTTGTTCATCAATAAGCACAATATGCCCCAGTAAATTACCTGCTATAGTATATTGTGTTGCTATTGGACCAGATAATTCAATCACCTTGCCCAAATCGTGCAAAATTGCACCTGCATACAATAATGGCGCATTGATATCCTCGTATTCCTTAACAACTGCATGTGCTAAACGCAACATTGATAACGTATGAAAAGCAAGTCCCCCAGCAAATGCATGGTGATTTTTTTTGGCTGCAGGATAACTGTAAAATTGATTGTGATATTCAGTTAGGAGGTACCTTACTATCCGATTCCAATTCGCATTAGTAATTTCAAAAAGTGCTGCATTAAATTCATCTGCCATCTCATCCACAGGAATAGGAGCTTTTTTTACAAACGCATTGGCATCGTTTGGCTCTTGCTCAGTTGCCAATCGCATCTTGAATATCTTGACCTGAGGATTCCCTTGATAGACTTCTCGCTTACCTTTAACAAAAACTATTTTCCCTGGTACAAATGAGGTAACATCATCATCAGATGCATCCCAGAACTTTGCACTTATTTCACCTGAACTGTCGGCAAACATAAACGCAATAAATTTATTACCATTCTTTGCAATTCTAACATCTGCAGACTTTACTAACATGAATAATTCTATGCTTTCATCTACCGCGTAGTCATATATTTTTTTTTGACTCAAATTTAATCCGCCCCTTTATCTTCTAAATAACCAAGATTCCTTTGTTACTTACCTTATCACATAGAACAGAAATATCGACTGTAAAACATAATATTTGTGTTTCATTACTTATTTCTGACAATAAATCAATAATTTGGACTTTACGATTTCTATCAAAATTTACAAATCCGTCATCTATTATAATTGGTAACCCAATCTTCTTGTTAAACGTAACTACAAATGCTAACCGCAAAGATAAATATAATTGTTCTGCCGTTGCCCTTGATAGCTCCACAACCTTAAAGTTTTGATTATCAACCGTTTTCAAAGAGAACTGATTTTCTTCTAAAATAATACTAGTAAAATGGCCTCTAGTTAATCTCTCAAAAAAATAAGTGGCAAGCTCAACAACCTGTGGTAATCTGTGTTTTGATAACTTGCTTAGATAATTTTCCAACCATCTATCAGTGAGAGATAGCGCCAGCCACTCTTCAATTTTTGTATTAATTTGCGCTCTTTGATTGGCTGCTTCTTGCCTTAAAATAGCTATCTCACTTGAATCTCCAATCTTTTTCAATTGAATTTTATAACTTATTATTTGCTCAAGATTCTTCTCGGCTTCAGCTTTTCGCAGATCAAATTCATCGCTGACATGAACTCTTCTTTCTTCAATCTCATTCCTACTTGAATAATTCGCTAATTTTTTAATAATATTACTTGAAAGTTGTGACCTTAAGCCGTGCAGCTTACTTTCTGTTTCAATTTGATCCTGCTGTTGAAAATATGTATCTCTTAAACTTACAAAACTATCGAACCCGAGTTTTTCAAGCTGAGTATCAAATTGAATTTGTTCTTGCCTTAAATTAGATAGCTTATCACTTCGCTCTTGACTTAAAAACCTTTTTTTTGATTCATACTCATCCTTACAACTTTGCTGTTTTTTCATTTGAATTTGAAAGCTAAAGATTCGCTTCAAATTATCAGCGTAATCATCAGAAAGTCCCAATTCTTCTTTGCAGAAATCAAAGTTAACATGCTTCGAAACTGGCTCGACCGTGACATTATAATTTTTTTTGTTTGTTTTGCTAAAACCGTATATACCAGCAACAATTCCTACTAATCCAATGCTTTTTAGCACCATATTAGAAACAAAAAATAATACTAAAATAGATATTCCAAGTATACCGAGAAATACCATACTAACTTCACTCTTTTTTGAACCTTTATTGCGTCTACTTAATACCTCGATATTATTTGTCGCTTGTTGCTTAGGCTGATCTTCTGAAGAATTCAGCAATGTAAATAATTTATCAAAGTTTACTTTATTTTGTAAATAGAAATCCAAATTAGTAAAATCTTTTTCTTCTAATTGTAATTTTATATGTGTCATTTGTTTTTCTAAGCTGCTGAGATTTTCTTCAATTGCGCTGATTTTATTATTTTGAAGTTGTATCTTGTCAAACGTTGCTAACGTAACCTTCACCTTATCATCTGAAATCTTTTGTGAGGTACTAAGCAGCTCTTGATATGAGTTCCATGCAGCACTTAACTGCTGCAGTTCCAATAGCTTCTGTTCAAATTGCCTTTTTTCTTGCAAAAATGCAGTATTTTGTTCTTTTAACTCCTCAATTTTTTCCTCAAGGTTCTTAGAATCATCCATTCTATTAATTAAATGCTGTAGGTCTTTTTCCTGCTTGCCATACTCCTTCAGCATTACATTAAGCCTTGGAACTCTACCATTAGGCTTATACAACTGTCCAGCTGCTTTCATAACTCTTTTTTGTATCTCAAAAACTTCTTGGCTGCCACTGGTTGCGATACTATAAAAGTTCTTCTCAATTTCCTCAGGTTTTAAGTCTAATATTGCATGTAACCCAGTTTGATTTACAGCATAAATATCATTAAATAGCTGTTTATCAATTTCTGATAGCCATTTTGTTAATAAACCTTCTGGAACCTTTTCGCCATTTTTTTTATTTATTATTGATAAAATATTACCCTTATCATTACTAACACGTTCAATTAAGTAATTTTGCCCCTGCTGCAAAATTACTAAGTTGCCACCATAGATACTTCCCTTTTTAGGTGTATAATTCTCTCCTTTTTCACGTTTAGTTGGAAATCCAAATAAAATTGAACTAATAAACGACTTGAAGGTAGATTTACCAGACTCATTTTCACCAGTAATAACTTGGAAATTATTTGCAATATCAAAATGACGATCAACAAAGTGCCCATATCCGTAAATATTAGCTTCCAAAATCTTCATAGCCATCAACATCCTCAATCAAATTTAACTTTGCTTTTTCAAAAATTTCCTTGATTACATCTTCATCTTTGAAATGATCGTCAATAAATTCAAATTCTTTTAACTTACCTAGCAAATCATCGACTGCTTCTTTCCTAAATACGCTATCTTTGGCTTTTTCTAAAGCACTTTGGTCCAATCGAATAGGCTCGACAACAGAACCTATATTATAATTTATTTTTCGAATAAAAACTCCTTGGCTTGTACCCCTTCTTAAAGTACGCAAAAGATATTCATTTTGAAGATTGGTCAATAATTCTTTATTCTTAGTATCTATCTTTAGATTAATACTAACTACTACTAGTTTCTTAATTCTACTTACTTTATGCTCTATTTCTTGTGCTAGCTCTGTTTCTATATTTGCATATCTTTGTACCTGTAAAATATGTTTATCTATATTTAACCATTCAAGCCCCGCAATTTCTCTAAATTCTGGACAAAGTTGCCCATTTCTTGCTTCAACTATGTAAAAGCCTTTTGTCCCAGTTTCTTTGCTATTTCTCCCTTGAAGTGAACCAGCATAAAGGATGGGTGGCTTTTCATTGAGTATCTGTCGATGATGGATATGTCCTAGAGCCCAGTAATCATAATTTTTGCTTAACAGCTCACTTAGTTGAAATGGTGCATAATTTTGTAAGCTATCATCCTCTATTGCAGCACCATGTAGCATTCCTATGTGCCACTTCACATCAAGATGTCTAGGATAGTTTACAACCTTATTTTTTACCCAGCGCTCGCCATAGCTGAAGCCAGTTACAGCAATTTCGTCATTTGCAATTACTATCTTCTTTGTTGTTACTTGATTTGGGAAAATATAAACATTTTCTGGAAAATAAAAATTAACTTTATCTAAATCTTGAAAATCATGATTTCCAAATGCCATAAATACATAAATATCATGTCTCCGTAGTTCTTCAAAAAGGGTTTTAAGTTTAAGTTGTAAGGATAAATTAATTTGGTGACCATCGAAAATATCACCTGCAAATAATATAAAATCAACTTTTTCTGTTATAGCTACCTCAATCATCTTTGTGAGTGCGTTTATTCCAGAAGCTGCCAAGATTTTCAGTTGTGAATCATTAATCCCATTTAATCCTTCAAAAGAACTACCAAGATGTAAGTCAGCACAATGAATAAATTTCAAGTTAATCACCTCTTATTTCGAACAAATAAAAAGGGTTGGGTCAAAAGTTATATTTTGTCCTAGCCCCTCATCACTGATTACATGTGACTTACGTCGGCACTAAAGTACCGAGCTTCTAGGAACAAGCATAACTTATCTCATACATTTCAGTATTCGACAGCGGTTTACTCTATTTACTATGGTTTAGCCCAAACCAAGTTTTAATATATTTTTACTTGCATTTACATCTCTATCTAGCTGTGTATGGCATTGAGGACAAGTCCAAGTGGTTGGGATCAAAAGCTCTCTATTTATTCCGTGTAAACGTGTTCCATAAGTCAAAATTCTCCGTCTAACTTCAAATTACCCACAGCAAAAACATTATTGTTCGTAATTCCAAATTAATATTTAAGCTTTGCCGTCTCATGTCATGCTCTTTTCAAGGAACCTCTACCCTTGATATAACTCGCTTACTGGTTTGAACATGATTTGATTGATTTCATCAATTAATTGTGCTAGTGCTCTTTCTTTATTCATCAAATTCATAATTACTTTGACTTTTTCAACTTGTGCTCCTAATTCCTTAATATTATCAAGATCAGTTTCTTTCGTGCTTCCTTGCATCTGCTTATTTTGAAAATCAATTTGAGCTTTTTGGAATTCTTTGAATTGTTGATAAGCACTCTCGTCTGCTTTAACCGCATCATATGCAGTTTTTAAATCCTTGTATTCTTGTGTACTTCTTAAATCTTGTTCTAATTGGTTTGC
The DNA here is from genome assembly GCF_047719775.1 of Liquorilactobacillus sp. NCBI lineage: Bacteria > Bacillati > Bacillota > Bacilli > Lactobacillales > Lactobacillaceae > Liquorilactobacillus > Liquorilactobacillus sp. The sequence continues at coordinate 145,733 of NZ_JBDNTS010000004.1, read as the reverse complement.
TGAATCATATATGTTGACCACAGTATAGCCTCCTTTATTAATAACCATGCTAATTGTACCATTTTAGTTCATAAGAACTCCATATTTTAATAAGTTAATTTCCAAACCATTGTTGAATTTTTTCTTTTCCCTCACTAAATAGTCCGCTAGCTTTTTCTTTTAGACTGCTAGCTGATTTCGAAACACTATTTCCCGCATCTTTCAAACCATTCCAGATGCTATTTGCAGAACTAGAGCTGCTACTCTTTGAATTTGCGAGTCTAACCGCCGCACTCTTGACTGTAAATGACGTTTTGGCGGTGTATGGTAAAATATTTTCCATCTCGTTCTTAAATAACGCAGATCCACCACGAGTACCTTCATTATCAAGACTGTACTTTGATGAATCAAACCCAACCCATGTTGCGACAACAACATCTGGGGTATATCCAATATACCAATGATCCTTATCACTAGTAGCTGTTCCAGAATCTGCCTTCGTAGTTCCAGTTTTACCGGCAATTGTGTATCCATCAGGTTTGGCATTTACCCCAGTTCCATCATTAAATACATCAATCAACATACTTGTCATTTCATTTGACGTCTTCTTACTGATTACCCGCTTTGAAGACATTTTGTTTTTTGCTATTGTTTTACCGGAGGCATCAACTATCTTGGTAATTAAATATGGTGAAGTCTTTACACCACCATTGGCAAATGTTGTGTACGCTTCAGCCATCTGATATGGAGACACACCTTTGGTTAGTCCACCCAATGCTAGACTTAAATTATCATCACTTTTGGAAACATCCAAACCAAATTTTTTTACCATTTTATATCCGTTCTGAACACCTATCTTGTTTAACAGCCAAACTGTTGCAGCATTTCTACTTTCCGCAAGAGCCTTATACATCATAATATTACCTGCATAATCATTATCAATATTATGCGGAGTATATTTATTAGTTCCATAAGATCGTAGTTTGTCTTTTAATATCGAATCATAATGGTACCCCGATTCCAATGCCGTTGTATATACCGCAATCGGCTTGATTGTAGAACCCGGTGAACGAATTAGCTGTGTTGCCCTGTTATATCCACGAAAAACATGGGTTCCCTCTCTACCGCCAACAAGTGCCAATACTCCTCCAGTATTCGGATTAAGTGCGATTGAAGAACCCTGCGCCTTGGTACCATCACTTGCATTATATGGAAACAGAGCTGAATTAGCAAAACTACTTTGCATTTTTGTCTGATACGTCTGATTCAATGAAGTATAGATTTTATATCCACCATTCATGATTTCAGTTTCACTCAATCCATACTTGCTAATTGCCTCACTAATTACTGCATCAAAGTAGTATGGATACTTATAACCAGATTCATATTGATAATTATCACTAACAGTCATTGCGAGCTTCTGATATTGATTTGCTTGCGTTTGTGTAATTTTATTATTTTCCACCATTAACCCAAGAACAACATTTCGCCGTTCGGTTGCATTTGTTAAATTATCAATTGGATTATACTTTGTCGGATTAGTGAGCATTCCTGCCAAAGTGGCAGCTTGCGCTACAGTCACATTTTTTGCTGAAACACCAAAATACTTTTCTGCAGCATCCTGCACGCCCCAGACACCATTTCCAAAATACGCACTATTTAAATACATTTCTAAAATTTCTTTTTTGCTATACTCATTCTCAACCTGCATTGAAATAAAAATTTCTTTTGCTTTACGAGAAAATGTCTGTTCTTGTGATAGAAACGCATTTTTTACTAATTGTTGTGTAAGTGTGCTGCCTCCACCACTAATATAATTTCTGCCTAATATCTTATTTTTTAATAATAATAATGATGCTCGCCCGATACCCTTGAATGAAAAACCATACTCATGATAAAAATTACGATCTTCAGTTGACAAAACAGCATCAGTAATATTCGATGAGATATTATCAATATCCTCCCAGGTTCCCTTCTGAGAATACAAATATCCAGCTTTATTCCCTGAATGATCATATATTTCTGTTGTTTGTTGCAACTCATCTTTCAAATTACCAACATTCGCAGTCTTGGCAATAAAGACCAAATAAATACTCATTATCAAAAATAATGTCAAGCAAACTATGATTATCCAGCGAATTAACTGGTATCGACGAGCTTTCTTCTTTAACCATTCATTCATTTTTTTGAAGAAATATTTTATTTTACTCAACAAACTTTCTAAAAAAGAACCATTTTTCATTGTTTTAATCCAATCCTTTTACAAGTATTTTATAATTTTATCATACTTGTAAATAATGCTCATTTTTAAGACAAAAGAGTTAAAAACATTTAAAAACTGCTTTATTTTTGTGAGCTTCCTATTTTCAAATATTTAGTGAATAAATCATTTATCCCCCTAGCATCCTCCTCGTTCTTGCTAATAACCAAAATAGTATCATATCCAGCAATCGTTCCAACAACCTCTTTTTTTCCGAGATCATCAATAATTGCAGATAAAACATTTGCGTTTCTAGGCAACGTATGCACAACGTTCATTGTTTGTACTAATGTGACATCCGTCACTGATTCAGAAATTGCAGCATACATTTTTTCTTCTTCAGAAGGTGAACTTCCCTTAAAAATAGTATAATGAATCCTGCCGTTTCCATTTTGTTCCTTAATAATTCTCATTTCTCTTATGTCTCTCGAAATAGTTGCTTGTGTAGCCTTGATACCATCTTGAGCCAGAATATCCATCAATTCTTCTTGGGTTCCAATATCATTTTGCGTGATTAATTGTTCAATCTTAGCTTGCCTAATTTCTTTTTTCATGCTGATCAACCTCGTACATTCATTTTGGCTCCATTATAGCAAAAAAAACGTATCACTTCGAATCTTATACTAAATTATAAGTAGTCTTTATATTTGCTAGAAAAAGAATATGTAAGTCTCTCTTTTCCAACTGTTCCAGCTAATGAATTTTCCTTACGCAACATTCTATAGGTTTTTCCAACAGTCTCCCTTGTAGTTCCAGCAAGTCTAGCAAGTTTAGTCTGCGTTAACCATCTAGGAACAACATATTCAAAAGACTCATCTACCACCCCAAATTTTTCACTCATGTGCTGTAACATCAAAATAACTCTCATCTGGGGTTGAACATAAGAATTTATCATATTACATTTTAAAAAATCGGCTACAATATTACTTTTTTTGTTATCCAAAAAATGTTCGATTGCACTATTGTTATGCACCAATTCCTCAAAGGTGTTTTTCGTCATTGCCACAATTGTTATATCCGTACAGGCTACCATATTAAAATTTTTTAAAGTATTTTTCAAAATCATCGAAAATGGTAAAAACTCATTCTTCCCCAAAAAGAATGATCCAACAGCCTCTCCATTGCAACTATATACATTTATGTTAATTATTCCCTGTGTCAAAAAAAAGACTCTTTGCTTTTTATTGCTGCTAAACATCAACCTCTCGCCGCGCTTATACCGCAATACAACAGATCTTCGTGCAATTGAATGTACTCTTGCTTCTTCAAATAAAGGAAATAATTCTTTTTTCTTTAATTCGCAAAGTATTAAGCTTAAATTATTCTGCTGCATAATCCCCTGATTTTCCATACTATATTATGCCCCCTGCATAAATTATATTCCAGTATATTAAATAAGAATATATATTTATTTAATATACTAATTGCTACTTTGCATATAACTACGCAAAAAAAAGAAATCTAGCATATTATTCACTTAAAAATGAATAATATGCTAGATTTTTTTCCAAACTATTTATTATCTAGTTCATCCAATGGTAAGTCTGTTGAAATTTCAGCAGTCTCACTTTCATCTGCAATTCCGTATGCCTGCCGTACTTTCAGCATAACTTCATGCATGACTTTCGGGTTATCTGCCAAATATTGTTTAGCATTCTCTCGCCCCTGACCAATTCGATCTTCGCCATAAGAGTACCAAGAACCGCTTTTCTTAACAATGTCCTTTTCAACAGCCATATCAACAAGCTCACCAGTCTTTGAAATTCCCTCACCGTACATAATATCAACTTCTGCACGCTTAAATGGGGGTGCAACCTTGTTCTTTACAACTTTTATCTTTGTTCGGTTACCTATAATATCTGTTCCATCTTTAATTTGCTCAGCTCTTCTAACCTCTAAACGTACGGTTGAATAAAATTTGAGGGCACGACCCCCTGGTGTAATTTCAGGATTACCAAACATAACTCCGACTTTCTCACGAATTTGATTGATAAAGATTGCAATCGTTTTTGTTTTATTAATAGTACCTGATAATTTACGTAAAGCTTGTGACATTAATCTCGCTTGCAAACCAACATGTGCATCTCCCATTTCGCCCTCAATCTCAGCACGCGGAACCAAAGCTGCAACGGAGTCAACAACAACAATATCAATTGCACCAGAAGAAACAAGCGCATCCGCAATCTCTAATCCTTGTTCACCAGTATCTGGTTGAGAAAGAAGTAGTTCATCAATATTCACGCCTAACTTTGTTGCATAAGCTGGATCCAATGCATTTTCAGCATCAATATATGCCGCAACGCCACCATTACTTTGCACCTCAGCAACAGCATGCAATGCAACAGTTGTCTTACCTGAACTTTCAGGTCCATACACCTCAACAATTCTCCCACGAGGATACCCGCCGACGCCAAGTGCTTCATCAAGCGCAAGCGAACCACTTGAAACTGTTGAAATTTGTGTATCAGCCTTCTCGCCCATACGCATAATTGAACCTTTACCAAAGTTTTTTTCTATTTTTTTCAATGCAGCATCAAGAGCTGCTTGTCGTTCATCAGCCAAATTTACTCCTCCTAATAATACCGTATAACAATTCTTTACAGTCTTAATAATACAGATTAATTTTAAAAAAAGCAAGGAAAAGCGAACAAAAGTTCGGTGTTAAAGAGACCTTCTAATATAATCCAACCCAGACAATGTAGCTCGCTCTCTTATAAAATACCGAGTACTTGAGAAATGATATAATTTTGCAGCTGTTTTGCGACCTTTTATCGCCAACCCTATCCAGACTGTTCCAACTGGTTGCCCTTCTAGTTCTGTAGGACCCGCAACTCCAGTAAAGGAGATTCCAACATCTGTTCCAAGTTTTTTCCTCACAGAATCAGCCATTTCTTTTGCCGCTTGTTCACTAACAGCTCCTGCATTCTCTAATGTCTCATGAGATACACCCAGCAACTGTTCTTTAGCTTGGTTTGAATAAGTGACTACCCCACCATAAAAAGTAGTAGAAACACCAGGAATACTCCCTAGCGTCGATTGAAACTTTCCTGCAGTAAGGCTTTCTGCAGCTGAAATCGTAAATTTTTTCTTTTTCAATTGTTCAACTACAACTGCAACCAAACTATTATCATCGCCGTACCCATACATAAATTCACCAACACGTTTGTTTATTTTATTCTCTAACTTATCTAACATTTTTATAGCATCGTCTTCTGTTTTGCTACTTGCTGTCAATCTCAAAGTAACTTCACTGGTTTTCGCATAGGGAGCAATTGTCGGATTCGACTGTCCGTCTATCAAATCAGCTAACTTGGTAACCAACATTGATTCACCTATTCCGAAAAATCGCAATACTCTTGAGAACAATCTGTGATCATTAAAATAGGTTTCCTGTAATTGTGGCTGTGCTTGGTGCACAAACATTGGCTTCATTTCACTAGGTGGGCCTGGCAATAGTAAAAAGTCTGTCCCATTTGCATTCTTAAAATAATTCCCTACTGCAAATCCAGTCTCGTTCTTCAAAGCAATAGAATCTTGAATGTAGAGTGCCTGAATTTTGTTGTTTTCAGTCATTACTTTACCTGTTTCAGTATAATAACGGATAATTTTAGCCATTGCCGGTTTATCCTCAACAAGTTTTTTTTCTAAAAATTTTGCAACCGTTTGTTTTGTTAAGTCATCCTTTGTTGGTCCAAGTCCCCCTATTAAAATTATAAGGTCACTTCTAGACTCTGCACGCTTAATCTCACTCAAAAGACGCTCTTCGTTATCTCCAACTACAGATTCAAAATAAACATCGATTCCCATATCTGCCAATCTTTTTGCAACAAAAGTAGCATTAGTATTAACAATCTGTCCTAAAAGAATTTCTGTACCCACTGCAATTATTTCTGCATGCATTACCAAATGCCTCCCACTAAATTATATATACGCAAAATTTAAAAATAACAACCAATCTTTATATCCAATGATATAAGATTAATTGCTATCGATTATTTATCAAATGAATCAGCAAATATTTCTTTGCTATTTACAAAATATTCAATCCCTGAATACACAGTAAAAAATAAACAAATATATAACAAAATTTCACCTATTGGAATATTTACAGCTGCAAAAAATACATTATTTAAAAATAGAAAAATAATCGATAACATTTGGGTCATCGTTTTAATTTTTCCAGGCATTGCAGCCGCAATTACCTTGCCATCATTCTCAACAACAATCAAACGCAAACCAGTAACTGCGAGTTCACGACAAACAATTATTGCTGCCACCCATGCTGGAACCTTCCCAATTGAAACAAGGATAATGAAAGCTGTCATCACAAGCATTTTATCAGCTAACGGATCAGCAAATTTGCCAAAATTTGTTACTAAGTGCTGTTTCCGAGCAATTTGTCCGTCAGCAAAATCTGTAATTGAAGCAACAGCAAAAATGATTGCCCCTAAAATCTGTGTAGTAGGAATCACTGTTCCACCAAATGCAATTGTCCCCCAGTCAAATGGTAATAGCAAAATTAACATAAAAATTGGAATTAAAATAATACGTGCAACTGTCAGTTTGTTTGGTAAATTCATTCGAAAATAAGCCCCTCAATCCTTTTTTTATGCTAGTCTTCTAAATTAATTGTAATCGTTCTAACCGTCAAAGAACTGTTGTCCTTCTTATAATTGAACTTCTTACCATCAATCGTCAACGTTGTAGCTCCAGAATTCCCCAAGTTAATAGTAATTGCCGTTGTCCCACTTGGTAAGCTAACCTCATGACTTGCTCCACTGCTTAGAGTTCCTTGCCATTGTTGTGTTCCATTTGCAGACACTGCACTCCAAGCTTTACTGCCATTGATTGAAATCTTAACAGTACTCGTGCTTGCAGGATTAGTCATTGTATAGACAAATTTTGAACCACTGCTTGAAGCTAAGCTGATTTTTTCTTTTTTGGCTTTCGAACTGCTTGATTTTTTAGAACTTTTTTTAGAGCTCTTTTGGGAACTTTTCTTAGAACTCTTGGAAGACGACTTCTTACTTTTACTCGAAGAAGTTGAACTTGACTTTGAGTCTTTTTGAGAAGAAACAGAAACTTTTGAACTGCTCTCTATCTGTTGTGTCTGTGCATCCTTTTGATGGTTGCTCCACGCAACATAATAAATGGAACCAAGTATCACAACTACTACTGCAACAACAATGATAGTCGGGAGATAGCCTAATAAATGACTAACCTTGTTTGATTTCTGAATACTCTCACGAGTAACTTCACTTCGAGTTTTTGCAGGTTCTTCAATTACATCATCATTCGTCGCTTTCTGGTTCTCAAATGTGCTTAGAAACTCTGTTGGATCTACATCAACGGACTCCGCATATTGTTTAATAAACGCTTTGACATAAAAATCTCCTGGTAATGCATCAAATCGCTCATCTTCAATCGCAATCAAGTACCTCTTTTGAATCTTTGTGATTTGTTGTAAATCATCTAAGGTATATCCTTTTTCAATTCTTGCAGCTTGTAAACTTTTTCCAATTTCAACCATTTTTAACTCTCCAATATTGACTTATATCCGTAATTTATCTAATCTATATTAAGTATATCATAGACAGTTAAATATATTAATTAAGAATTACTTATTTCAGCCATCCACCAGTTACATAAATTGTCTGCCCTGTAAGATACTTAGCATGCTCATCTAAAACTGCTTTGACCCAATAGCTGATTTCATCAGGAGCAGCAAATCTTCCCATTGGAATTTGTTCATCAATTTCTGCTTTTTGGTCATTAGAAAATAATGAATTCATTTTTGTATCAACCGCACCTGGTGCAATTACATTGACCGTAATTCCAAGTGAGGCTACTTCTTTACTATAAGCTCTTGCAAATGCTGATAATGCACCTTTAGCAGTACTATATGCTACTTCCATCGCACTTCCTGAGCCACCATACACTGAACCCAGAAAAATAATTCTACCATAGCTATTTTTTATAAGCTTATTTTCTAGTAACTGAATCAATCTTAATGGGTTGAGAACCTGCATCTGCATAATTTCAGCCGTATTCGCATATGTGCTTTGGCTAAACAAACCATAGTGTGTTGTCCCTTGTGCAAAAATCAATGCGTCTAATGCAAACAATTGTTTAACAATATCTTCAACTTGCATCAAATTATTAAAGTCTGCCTGAACCCGCAAGAAATCTTGCTTTTGATACTCTAAACTTAACTTTTCGATTAATTTGTTTACTTTTTCAATTCCAATGTTTGCATGTAAATATAATGACCATCCAGCTGCAGCCAAATCGCATGCAATTTTTTCACCAATATCTCCGGATGCTCCTACCACAAGTGCCCACTTCATCAATCAAACATCTTCTTTCGGTAAGACTTGGTACACACTCACACTGTTAGGCTCAATGAATTCGTTGATTGCTTGCACTACATCAACTAATCTCAATTCTTCCAAAATCTTGACCGCATCAAAACTCATTGCGCCATCAAATAACTTTCCTTCATATCGATTTGCAATTCCCTCAAGCGAATTCATTGACTGGATTTGTCTGCCGATAAATTCTTTCTTAGCTAACATAAATTCTGTTGTCTGCTTGCTAATTATTTCATTTGCAGTCTTTAACAAATCAATAATTCTTTTGGTAAGTTCCTCTGCATTGCTAGTTTCACCACTGACAACACAAAAATGATATCCTCGACCAACTGAAATATCATAATCAAAGCTATCATCAATTAAGCCTTCATCATATAAGTTACTATAAGCTTCTGCTGATTCACCCATTAACAAGTACATTCCCAGATTTAAAGCAATTTTATATTTTAATCCCTTTTTACCAGCAGGCAATTCAGTATCCCCCCGAATTCCAACTGCCACTTTAGGCCGACTTGTATCAACTTCAAGCATTCGGTAAGGAATTATATCATATTTCTCATTTATCATTGACTTACTGTGTATTATTCGAGGAACAACAGGAAATTCTTTTTTACTTTGATTCTCCTTGATCCAGCTGATCACTTCATCTGGGTCAACCGCACCTACCACAAACAAGTCCATGTTACTGGGTTGATAAAAAGCCTGATAGCACTCATACAAGTCTTTTGTAGAGATATTTTTAATTGATTCCACGGTTCCTGCAATGTCTTTACTTAATGGACTGTTTGGATATAAATTCTCAACTATTCCACTGTATAATCGCCAGTTATAGTCATCATCATACATCATGATTTCTTGGGCAATTATCCCCTTTTCTTTCTCGACCGAATCATTCGTAAAATAGGGAGACTGTACAAAATCAAGCAGTGTTTCAATACATTTTCTAACATTTTCAACTGTTGAAAAAAGATAACTTGTCTTTGTATAAGAGGTAAATGCATTTGAATCCGCACCTAACTGTCCAAATAATTCAAAAGCATCATAGTCAGCTTTCTCAAATAATTTATGTTCCAAAAAATGAGCAACTCCATCTGGTCTGTTTGTAATCTTATTATCATTCAAAGATATAAATGTAGAATCAACTGAACCATAATTTACAGTAAAGCTGGCATATGTCTTATGAAATCCCACTTTTGGGACTATGTTGACTGTTAATCCGTTGGCTAATACCTCTTGGTATACTTTTTCATCAAAGTCAGGATAATCAATTATTTTCATTCTTTACTTCTCCATCTAAAAAGCTAATTGCTTCTAAATGTACCATCTTAGCAATCTCGGCGATATCTGCAACCGTCACACTTTCTATTCTTTTAATCCACTCATTTTCTTGGAGTTCTTTATTCAATAAGCCATTAAACAATGCTCGACTAAGCAAAACACCTTGATGATCCAACTGACTTAGATAGCTGTTAATCAAAGACCTCTTTGCAGTCTCGATTTCTTTTCCTGTAACATGACCCTTTTTTAATTCTTCTAGTTGTTGGTTGACAATCTGTAAAACCTGATTTTTATTTTGCGCTTCAATCCCTGTTTTGACTGCCAGAAATCCGCGAAAACTGTCATATGAGCTACTTGCATAATATGCCAAACTAGCTTTCTCACGAACATTAACAAATAATTTTGAAAGCGGCTGACCCCCGAATAAATCATTAAAAACCAAAACGGCATAATACTTATTTTCTTGAAAATATACAGGTAACGAGTATCCGAGATTTAATTTAGCCTGACTGATTTCAAGATGATGAATTCGTTCTTTAACTTGATTTTGTGGTGGCTGCGTATAAAATAACGAAACTTTTTTGGGCTGCCTATCAGAAAAATTGAAATTGGAAACCAATGTCTTTGCCTTCTCCACTGTAATATCTCCAGAAATAATTATCTCGACTTGATCATTGTTAATACACTCAAGATAATACTTATAAAGTTCTTCATTTGTAATCTTATTCAGGCTTTCAATGTCTCCAAATGAAGGACATGCTTGTCCGTCATCCTTAAAAAAAATATTGTTCAATTCAAGTGTGGCAAATAATTGTCTGTCATCCTTGGCTGAGCTAATATAATCAGCTAACACTTGCCGTTGTCGGTTAAAAGTTTTTGAATCAAAGTGTTTACCTGCTAACAGCGGTTTAAAAATAATTTCTTTCAAAAAATCGATTCCCTGCTCTAGTAATTGATCAGCAGTACCTAAGAAACGTTCATTGACGCATTCCAAGTTAAAGCTTAACGCATGAATATTTCCCTTTCTCTCCGTAGAAACACCAAACCCTGCACCATACATACGTGCAAGTTCTTCTGATAATATCTTCTGGCTAGGATATTTCTGACTGCTATTTTCCAAAATACTAGCCAGCAACAAGTGTTTAGTTAGTGCTTCCGACTTCAATGGAGCTATCAAATCCACTGCTATTCTAGTTGTTTTAAATTGTTTGGTGGAAATTAACGACAAACTAACTCCTGAATTCAAGCTTATGTGCACTTATTATTCCTCCCTCAATATTCATAAAACTAATAATAAGCGAAAAAAATATAAAAAACAATCTGATTTGGGATATCCACTATACCGAAAGAATTGGGACAAAAGTTATATTTTGACCCAACCTCCCGCTTTATTTTGCGTAAACGTGTTCCATAAGTCAGAATTTCCCTTCTAATAACTTATTATTCCTCTGTGGTTACATCCTTATCTTTTTGTACAAATACTTTACGCGGTTTACTGCCCTCAGATGGACCTATCATCCCATGAGCTTCCAACTCATCTACAATTCTTGCAGCACGGTTATAGCCAATTCTAAATCTACGTTGCAGCATTGAAATACTGCATGATTGTTCTCTCGCAATCACCTTAACTACCTCATCAAATAATTCATCCTCTGCATCATCAGCCTGGTCTTGCTGTGTTTCTTCATCAGAAACAATTAACGACTCGTCATACTCTGCAGACTGTTGTTCTTTTACAAAATCGACTATATTTGTAACATCTTGGTCCGAGATAAACGCCCCTTGGACCCTGATTGGCTTATTAAGTCCCATTGGAAGGAATAGCATATCTCCTCGGCCAAGCAATTTTTCCGCTCCGTTGGAATCAATAATTGTTCGTGAATCAGTTCCACTTGAGACCGCAAATGCCATTCTTGAAGGAACATTTGCTTTGATCAGCCCAGTAATAACATCCACTGAGGGTCGCTGAGTTGCCAAAATCATGTGAATCCCAGCGGCACGCGCCATTTGTGCTAATCTGATAATTGCATCTTCAACTTCATTTGAAGCTACCATCATCAAATCGGATAATTCATCAACCACAATTATGATATAGGGTAACAACTGCTCAGCCGTCTTCATCTCTTTATTTTGCCGTTCGATCATCTCATTATATCCGGCAATATTTCTCTGACCTGTATTTGCAAAGAGCTCATAGCGTCGTTCCATTTCTTCAACCAACTTATTTAAAGCTTTCGCAGCTTTCTTGGGATTTGTCACTACTGGAGTCAGTAAATGCGGAATTCCGTTATAAACACCCAGCTCGACTTTTTTTGGATCGACCAGCATCAACTTAACTAAATGAGGTGGGCAATTCATCAATAAGCTCGTAATAATTCCATTGATTGCGACTGACTTACCACTACCGGTAGAACCGGCAATTAGCAGGTGCGGCATTTTCCCCAAATCAGCAGTAACAAGATTGCCAGCAATATCACGTCCCAATGGAACTTCAAGTAACTTGGAATGCTGCCTTTTTTGTTCTTCAACTATACTTCTGAATGAGACAGTTGAGACTTTCTGATTAGGTACCTCGATTCCTATCAACGATTTGCCAGGAATTGGTGCTTCAATTCTTATATCCTTAGCTGCCAGCGCCAATGCCAAATCATCTGTTAACCCAACAACTTTACTTACCTTCACACCAATTGCAGGGTGCAACTCATATTTAGTAACGGAGGGACCTAGGATTGCCTTTTTTATTTCAACATCAACTCCAAAGCTTTTAAATGTTTCTTTAAGAACCTTCGTATTATGCTCAATTTTTTTATATTCATCGCTTTGATCTTCTGCAGCCACTTCCTGTAACAATTCTGTACTTGGCAACTTATAGTCAGGATTTATTGAATTCCCAGTAATAAGCGCTTCTCTATTGTCGTTATCCTCGTCTTTGGCTGTCTCATCAGCCTTATCTCTCGTTTCATTTCTTTCTGTATTCCAGCTGTTAGTCTTAACAAACTCTGTTTCAGAAACATGTTCCTGTTCCTTTATCTGCTCGTGTTCAGTATTCTCTTCAACAATTACTTGCTTTTGCTGTGCAAGTTTTTTTTGCTTCTTTATAATTTTTTGCTCATGCGATTCCCTATGGTGTTCCCTTATCTTGATATATCCACTTTTTATAGTTTTAAATAATTTTCTCAATACAGTACCGCAGCCCTTTATAAAATAGTTAACCGCTACCCCAATTACCTGTAAAACCTTGGCAAATGACACTTCAAAAAAAATACACAAACTAAATACAGCAAAAATTGAACTGAATATGTAGGTTCCTACTTGGGAAAGCAAAAAATAAGCTGGGGTATATAAAAATGCACCTAGCATTCCACCGCCGATACTTGTTCCGATATCACCAGCCACCAAATCACTTTGAAGATACTGCCAAGTAATATTAATAAAATGAGAATGCAAATCTAGCTTGCCAAACAACATTGCATGTAAGACTAGCAGCAAGGACAATATAAGGCCACTTAACCCTAGAATCCAATTTTTCCTTAACTTGGGTTCATCTCCAACAACCAAGAGATATGCTCCAAGTACTACGAGCACAGCTAATCCAATTACTGCTACATCTCCTAGAAAAATACGAAAAAGATTCAGACACAATATCCCTAAAAATCCCAATTTAAAAATTCCAAATATACCAAAAAAAATGAAAAATCCGCCACAAATTCTATTAGACTCCTTTTTCTTGGCCTTGATACTTGGCTTTCTTTTTCTCTGTGCCACCTTTTTCACCTCGATATATCTCTGATTCAATTTTATCATAACAAATGTCAGATATAGCCTACTTTAATTTATCATTCTCATACAGATGTGTCTGTTCTAGTGCTGGAAAATTCTGCTGTCTTAAAGCTTCAAAAATTACGATTGCTGCACTATTGGACAAGTTCAGGGCCCTAATATTTTTATCATTTTGCGGAATGCGAATACATTTTTCCATATTTGCCCGCATAAATGGTTCAGGCAGCCCAGTCGTTTCTTTTCCTAGCAAGAAGTAGTGATTCTTACTTGTACTAGAATAATCTGCTTGTACGTATGACTTAGTTGCAAATTTTGAAACTAAATATAATTCATCATCCACACCTAATGAATCCATAAATGCTGGTAGATTTTTGTGATAAGTGATCTTAACTTTATCCCAGTAGTCAAGCCCTGCTCTTTTAAGATATTTATCGTCAGTTGAAAACCCAAGGGGTTCAATTAGATGTAGTTCCGTATTTGTACCTGCACATGTTCGGGCAATATTACCTGTATTTGCTGGCATCAATGGTTCAAATAAAACAATATGATTTGTCATTAGACAGCTCTCCATTCAAAAAATTTACAACAAAAAAAGCGTAACTATTCGGTGTGGGCACGGCGAACAGCTACGTTAAATGAAGTACAATTATGTAATGACTAACGATAAAATCGATAATCACTAAAAACCGATTTCTTGCAATTATATTACCATGCCCTTATTAAGTTTTCAAGGTTTTCTTACAAAAAAATTAATTTTTATTAGCTTTTAATAAATAAAACTGAAACATCAATAGTTATCTGACTCAATCCGTTACTCAAAACCTGGTTCAACCTCTCAGAATCAGCCCCCCAATGAAGCGGGGTCATGTACACAAGGTATTCGAATAGGGCGGGTGTTAATTCGAAAGTATATTTGAGTTGCTCAATCCTTACAGTAGGATATTTTTCCCGAAATAATTCCAATACATCCTGATTATTATAGGAACAATTCTTATTATCTTGGTCGTAAAGCAGGTGTCTCAATTCAATTAAATAATTACTATTTGGGATAATTTTAATTAATGAACCGCCATGAGCAAGTACACGATTGAATTCGCTATATGCTGAAGGCGAAAACATATCAATAATAATATCAAATGCACCTTTTTTAAAGGGAAGCTGAGCTAGGTCGGCTATACAATAAAATACGTCAGTTTCTCGTCTTGCCGCTAAATTTATTGCTCTTTTCGAAATATCAAAACCAATCATCACGTCCTTGCTACTTTGCCGCTTTCTTTCAATATATGAAAGTGTTGATCCTTCACCACATCCGACATCTAAAATGCGCTGCTTTTCTTTGCTACCAATAAGCGAAGTTATTCTTTCGGCAATCGGCTCAAAAAAGCCAGCTGCTTGAATTTTTGCCCGTGAATTCCACATCCGATCATCGTCATAGTCACTTGTTATTTGATGTGTTAAGAAGTACAAAGTCCCTTTCTTTGAAAAATCAAAACTATGACCATTTTCACAGATTACACTATAACATTGAGTATCTGTAAAACTTGCCCTACAAATTGGGCACACAAACATATCTATATTCTGTGCAACAAAAGATAATTTTTTTTCGATTTTTTTCAATTATATCTTCCTCTACTATTGGACTCTCAGATATTTACCTGCAACAAGTTCAATTAAATCTTTTTGCTTCAACCGGACTGAGCGGCCAACCTTACCGGCTGAAACAGATATTTCTTCATATTCTTTGATACGTTCATCAAAATAAATTGGAAAACCCTTGCGAATATTTATGCCAATTGGTGTATTAGCCCCATGAACATATCCTGTAATATTAATTAGCTTCTTATTGTCTGCAAGATGCACCTGCTTTTTGTTCAACTGATTGGCAATTAACTTCAATTCAATTTCAAATTCCAATGGCAGACAAACCACAAGATAATCATTTTGACTATCACTCCCCTGCAAAACAATTGTTTTCAGAATACTTTTTGATGATACTCCTGCAGCTTCAGCCTCACTTAATGCGTCTGCACCTTTTTCTAACCAATTGAAAGAAGCTTCCTGATATTGTACATGATGCTGATCAAGGATTCTTTCATCATTTGTTTTCTTAATTTTCTCTTTTTTTGCCATTTCATTTACTCTCCTCAATGTAATTCATCTTACCAATTATAACCCGCAACGAGAATTTAGTCATTTGCTCAAGCAGAACACGAATATTTATCATACTTTGCATGTTATTAATTTGACTTTTATCACATAATGCTGTAACTTACAATGTGTTTGTCGTTTTGATAAACATAATCACCGAATTATGTGTTCAATAAAGAATGAGAGGTTTTAAAAATGTCTGTATTCGATTACGAAGATATTCAATTAGTGCCCAACAAGTGTATCGTTAAAAGTCGCTCTGAAATTGACACTACTGTTAAGTTTGGACCAATGACTTTTAAAATTCCTGTAGTCCCGGCAAATATGCAAACAATAATTGACGAACCACTTGCTATTTGGCTAGCTCAAAATGGTTATTTTTACATCATGCACCGATTTGAGGAAAATGAAAGAGTTGCCTTTGTACAAATGATGCATTCTAAAGGACTCTTTGCATCAATCTCAGTTGGCGTAAAGTCAAATGAATACAAATTAATAGATGAACTAACCGCGCTTAGACCTGTTCCAGAATACATCACCATCGATGTTGCTCATGGTCATTCTGACACAGTCATTGAAATGATTAAGTATATTAAAAAAAAGCTGCCGGGAACTTTCGTAATAGCCGGCAATGTTGGCACTCCAGAGGGTGTTCGTGAACTTGAAAATGCTGGTGCCGATGCAACAAAAGTTGGAATTGGTCCTGGTAAAGTTTGCATTACAAAACTCAAAACCGGTTTTGGCACTGGCGGTTGGCAACTAGCAGCTGTCCGTCTCTGTGGAAAAGCTGCTAGTAAACCAATCATTGCCGATGGCGGAATTCGTCATAATGGTGACATTGCAAAGTCAATTCGTTTTGGGGCTTCAATGTGTATGATTGGTTCCTTATTCGCGGGGCATCAAGAAAGTCCTGGTGAAGTTATTGAACAAAACGGTGAAAAGTTCAAGACATATTTTGGTTCAGCATCACAATACCAAAAAGGACAATACAAGAATGTTGAAGGGAAAAAAGTATTGGTCCCTTACCGTGGGCCTATTGCTGATACCCTGCGTGAGATGCATGAAGATTTACAATCCTCAATCTCTTATGCAGGTGGAAGAGAACTGAATTCATTAAGGAAAGTTGATTATGTTATCGTGAAGAACTCAATCTTTAATGGAGATAATATCTAATAACTACTTTTGAAATAGCACCTCAGCAAAAAGGGAACCGGTCAAAATTCAACTTTTGACGGGTCCCTTATTTATTACGAATAAACGTGTTTCACAAGTCAAAATTCACTGTTTAACTTCACATTACTCACAGTAAAACACTTATTTATGATTTTTAATCAGTCTGCACATTTGTCAACCGTTGTTTAGTAATACTTAATGACACTTCCAACTGCAACACTTGGTAATGTATATGGTTCTAAATAAATTCCACTATGCTGCGGCTCTTCAGGTACCGCTTTAAAGAATAAAGTAGCATGGCCAATCATCTCCATATTACTTTGAACCAATTCTCCGATATGCTTTATTTCATAAACTTGGCCATCAATACTAATTTTTTTTAAATTCTTGAGCTCTCTTTTTTTACTGTTTGAATCTACAAAGTGTTGTACTACGGATACACGTCTTAGTTGAACTGATGCTGTTTCATCAAAAAGAATCATCAATGGATCGCCTTTCGAAATAGCTTCTGGTCCAATTTCAACAACTTTTGCTTCTAACATACTAACTGACCCCTTCTCCACTAAGTATTCAACTCTATTGCTTATTGTATCACATTGTCGTCAAACTTTACTAAGTAATTGTTACCGTTTTTACAAGATATGATATACTTATAAATTATAATAAGTATATCAAGGAGGACATACATTGACTCAAAAAATTCTATTTGGTACTTACACTAAAAAAGCTTCTAAGGGTATCTATGAAGCAATTCTCGATGAAGATGAAAAAAGAATATCTACTCCAGAATTATTTATTCAACTAGATAATCCGACTTACTTGCAAAGCAATTCTGCCGGAATAATTTTCGCTGTTGCAAAAGATAATGACTTGGGGGGAATTGCGAGTTTCTCTGGCAAAAAAATCCCAAAACTGGTGAACACACAAACAGCTGCTGGTGCACCTCCATGCTATATTGGATTAGATACAAACCGTAATCTCGTCTTTACTGCAAACTATCATAAGGGTACAATTACAGTCTACAAAGTTGATACCACTGGAAAATTAACAATTGTTAACGAAGTCAAACTGACAGGTCATGGTCCATTACCAGAACAAGATACAGCAAAAGTGCATTTTACTGATTTGACTCCGGATAAACGCTTAGTTGTTTGTGATTTAGGGTCTGACAAGGTCTATACCTATGATATTAGTAACGATGGACAATTGACCCTAGTAGCAGGCTTTGAAACAGCTCCAGGTTTTGCTCCACGTCACCTCGTTTTTCATCCAAATGGAAAATTCGCGTATTTAGTGGGTGAACTAAGCAGCCATATATCAACATTATCCTACAATAGTGAAACAGGTAAATTTGAATTACTTCAGACACTTTTAACAATTCCTGATACATTCAATCCGGCCGATAATGGAGTCGCAGCGATACGCATTTCAGCCGATGGAAAATTCGTCTATGTCTCCAACCGTGGTCATAATACAATTGCTGTGTTCGAGGTTACTTCTGCTTTCACACTCAGCCATTCCGGCTATACATCAACAGAAGGTGAGTTTCCGCGTGACTTTGCACTAGATGCTACAGAAAACTTCGTGGTTGTCACCAATCAAAATACTGACAACGCTACTCTTTTTGAACGTTCTAGCACAGATGGCGCCCTTACACTACTTCAAAAAGAGATTCCTGTTCCAGAAGGTGTCTGTGTTTCGTTTGCACGTTTCAACTAAATCTTTGCAAATATATTTTAAAAAAAGAGATTATCGAAATTTTGGAGATTAACCATTTCCAATTGGCGATGACCTCTTTTTTTATTAACAAAATCACAATTATTGTATATTTGACAGTATTTCTTTTAATATTAATTTAAAATAATTTTTGTTCATAATTTTACAGATAAAACAATTTCTCCTATGCAAGACTCTTTAAGTCTAATTAGGCGGAGAAAATACTAGTTAGTATTAATTTGCTGCCATTTCAAGATAATTCTTTCATTTTCCTACAATGAACGATAAAAAGAAACTCGCAATGTTGAAATAAATTAAAACAGAAGTTAAATCACTCAATGTTGAAATGAAAGGTCCAGAAGCAACTGCTGGATCAAACCCCATCTTATCCATCGCCATCGGAATAATACTGCCGGCTAAATTTGCTACAACAATTGCACACATCATAGCCAAACCAATCACAAAACCTAAAACAAAGTTATTTTTCCAAATTCCAACAATTAGGAAAATTGCTATTCCTGTAGTTACTCCTATTATGAGTCCTGTCAATAGTTCAGTAATAATTGTTCTAATCAGGCTTTCATCATCATCCTTAGATGCAATCTTTCTGACGGCCACGGCTAAGCTTTGTGTGCCTGCATTCCCAGCTGTCCCCGTAATAGATGAGATAAAGACTGCTAGGATACTTGCCTCACTCACCAGTTGCTCGTAATGTGATATTAATGTTGCTGTCGACATTCCTAGAAAAAGCAATGTCACAAGCCATGGTAGTCTCTTAGAGGCAGACTTAAATGGATTATTTGAACTTTCTTCGGTATCAACACCAGCAAGTCCAGAATAATCTTCGGCAGATTCTTCATCAATAACATCAATAATATCATCAACCGTAATAATTCCAATCATCTTCTCATCATAATCGGTCACTGGAATTGCCAGAAAATTATAATCACGAATTGTCTTAGCAACATCTTCTTGGTCTTCATCAACTTTTACGGACATCACCTGATCATTCATGATTTCCTCAATCAATAAGTCATCATCACTAATTAATAAATCCCGCAATGTAACTACACCAATAAGTTTGTCATCAGCATCAACTACATAGGAATAGTAAATTGTCTCTGCATCAACTGCTGCTTTTTTCAAAACATGCAGTGCAGATCTTGCGGTCTGATTGACAATAATCTTGACAAACTCTGTCGCCATAATTGCCCCAGCAGTCTTGTCTTCATAATGCAGCATTTCTTTGATTTCCGCAGCATCCTTATGTGGCAACAGTCGCAAATATTTATTCAAACTTGTACTATCTACATATGCCAAAATATCAACAGCATTATCAGTATACATCTCGGAAATTACTCCCGCTGCATACTTAGTTGACATCTCCTGAAAATATTCTGCTACGTCTTCAGGCTCTTCTTCAATTGCATTAAAGGTGTCGGCTAATTCGGTAGGAGTGAGGTAACGGTATGCCCTTGACCTTTGTTTTTCATCTAAATCAACAAAAATTAATGCCTGTTCATACACATGCAGCATTAAAAATTGTTCGCGGAACTTCGTCGCCTGTTGCTGATCGAGTAAGTCAACAATTTGATCTTTTTTATAGGAATCCCTTTTCTCTCTATCTCCCATGAATTAATCACCTCTTGCTGTTAGATTCATTATTTGTGACTTACATCGGCACTAAAGTACCGAGCTTCTAGGAACAAGCATAACTCATCTCATACATTTCAGTATTCGACAGCGGTTTACTCTATTTACTATGGTTTAGCCCAAACCAAGTTTTAATATATTTTTACTTGCATTTACATCTCTATCTAGCTGTGTATGGCATTGCGGACAAGTCCAAGCACGAATATCTAGTTCGTGTTTACCACCATCATACCCACAATTAAAGCAGAGTTGACTAGTCTTGTATGGATTAACCACACTAAGGACTTTGCCATACCATTTGCACTTATATTCCAACATTAGTCTAAGCATTCTCCAAGATTGATTAGCGATTGCTCTAGCTAGTTTGTGATTCTTAATCATATTATTAGTTTTCAAACCTTCAATCACTATTTTGTCATAGTCTTTAACTAACTTGACGGTAAGCTTATGAAGATAATCTTTCCTCTGGTTAGCTATCTTTTCACTATATTTAGCTACCATCTGTTTAGCCTTGGTATAGTTCTTAAAGTTGGCTAGTTCTCTAGGTTCAACGACTTTGTTGTGTTTATCCCAAGCTATTTCTTTTTGTGCTAATAGTCTTCTTCTAGCTAGTCGTCTTTCCCAGTAGCGTTTCTTCTTAGCAAGAATCTGATCAAACCTAATTGTCGGATATTTAACAGCATCTGATGTGCTTATTAAATCGGCTATCCCCATATCCAAACCGACAGCTTGACTTGTCTTACCAAATTGTGTTTGGCTTTCACACTCAATTAGTAAAACACAGTAGAACTTGCCTGTTGGACTTAACTGGATAGTAATTGACTTGATTTTGTCATCCGTGAACTTTCCTCTGTACTTCATAATGCCTAATTTAGGCAGCTTCAAATAATGATTATCAATCAATCTAACATTGTTATTTATACATTTAGACTTAAAACTTTGCTTTGGAAATTTTCGCGACTTAAATTTAGGATATCCCCCAAGTTTTTTAAAAAATCTTTGGAAAGCTACAGCTAGAGTTTCACAAGTGTCTTGTAGTGAGGTGCTCTCAGCTTGTTTTAACCATGAATATTCTGTTTTTAATTGTTTTACTAAAAAGTTCATTGCAAAACCATTTAAGAACTTAGAATCTTTATTGTTTTTATAACGCTTGCTTTGCATATCCAACATCTGATTCCAAACAAATCTAGTTGCCCCAAAGTTCTCAACTATTTGTTTTTGTTGTTCTAAATTAGGATATATCCGTAGTTTAAGTCCTTGATACATTCAGATTCACCTCCGTTCTTATGATTTACTCAGCATAACATATGTTAATTTAAAGTCCGATATATTTATTGCTGTTATTAAGTGATTGGAGCTATACGCATGTTACAATCGAACCAATGTTTATGACTTTAATTTTCATTTAGTGTTTGTTACTAAATACAAAAAGAGTATTTTTACCAATGAACAAGCTAGAAGTGTTATGAAAGACATCTTGTACACAATGGCAAGCAATAACAATACTGAAATTGAATATATTGAGAACCAATTAACAGAATACAATTCTGGTCGGTCAAGACACTAATTCATCTTACGATTAGAATCATCAGTTTTCTTAGTTACCGACTCTATAAACATTTGCATATCGGCTGTAATTTTGCTTGTAATTGTCAGTTCTTTATTTAGAAAGGGGTGAAAAAAAGTCACCTGCTGACAATGCAGTGCTTGTCTTTGTAACGGAAGCTTATTAACTCCACCATAAAGTGTATCCCCAACAAGTGGCATCCCCAAAAATGCGCTATGAACTCTAATTTGATGTGTCCTTCCTGTATGTAATTGAACCTTGCAAAGAACATATCTTTGCAATTCAGCTTCTTTCCAATATTCAGTACTTGCATCTTTTCCTTTTTCTACAACCATTCTCTTCACTAGCGAACCTGGCATCCTGCCAATTGGCAGGTTTATTAGCAAATGTTTGGCCGCCATACTTCCTTGTAATATCGCATAATAAATTTTTTTAATTTGATGTGTCTTTAACTGTTCATCAATCATTGCATGAGCATAACGATGTTTTGCAAACAATACAATTCCTGAAGTATCACGATCAAGTCGCGTTGCTATATGAGGTCCGATCCCCTGGTAATTCCTAATCTGATAGTATCCCAGCACGCGCGCAACTAGTGAATCTTCCCTGTGCAGTGCCGAAGGGATAGATGCAACACCAGCTGGTTTATCCACAACTAAATAGTCGCGATCTTCATACAAGATACTAATTGGTACAAATGAAGGCACAAGAAAAGAACTGATTTTTTCGAATGGCAAGTTGATTGCTAGCAAATCTCCATTTACCATCTTATCAATTTTTCTGCCCTCATTACCATTTATGAGTAATTTGCCACCATCAGAACGAACTGCAGCCAATAATCGCCGAGATACTCGCTTTTGTTTTAAAAATGTTTTTACTCTTATTGGCTGATTCCCATCATAATGCCAACTAATTTGCATACTCTGCTCCGATAAATGCATCTTGCACCCTTTGCCAAAATTGCATATGCCGATATTTAGCAAAATGTATACTTTTATTTGAAATTTTAAATCTAATCTGTTCAATTCTCCTGCCATGAAAACTATCCTGATCAACCGTCAGAATATAATCACATTCACTCGTAGGAACCAAGGTCACCCAATCGTTTGGTGCAATGATCATTGGTGAGCTTAAAGTTCGAAAAACTCTATTATTAATAGAACTTATCTCAGTCATCTGTAAGACTTTTAAGTTGGGATGAATCACAGCCCCACCCAATGACTTATTATAGGCGGTTGATCCAGTTGGGGTAGAAATGCAGAGACCGTCACCTCTGAACTTCTCAAATAGATCGCCACCCACAAAAACATCGGTTACCATAGTTGCACTGTTTCGCTTCAGTGTTGCCTCATTCAATGCTAAAAGATTAACTGGTCTTTGATCATCCTCATACTTAATTCTAATATCCAGCAAAGGATAGCTCACTGATTGCCCATTGTCCGATTGCAAGCTAATAACCAAGTCATCGATTTCATCATCGCGCCAATCTGTATAGAATCCCAAATGACCAGTGTGTACCGCAACAAATCGCACTGTATCCAAGATATTTTCATATTTATGAAAGGCTGCCAACAAAGTCCCATCACCACCAACAGTCACCACAATATTCGGATTCTTTTCATCCATAACAAAGTGTGTGTCCTCAAATTTTTTTTGCAGTTTTTGAGTTACTTCTACCGATTGACGCCCATCATTTGTAAAAATCGCGATTTTCATAGCCGACCTCTTCTAAATTCGTTCTTAATTTAATCACTAAGACATATTATCCCACGAGTATAGTATAAAAGAAAATATTTTACAATTGGGTTTATTCTCTTGTATCATTACCTCTTCGATATGAGAACTCTTGCTGTGCATCTTTTATTTCTTCTCGAATCGCTGACATTTCCTGATCTAACTGAAAAGCTGCCTCAGCGGCTCTCTTTAACCTAACCTCTAATTCAGCAGGAAATTGCCCATTATACTTGTAGTTCAAGGAATGTTCAATTGTGGCCCAAAAATTCATTGCAAGCGTTCTAATCTGAATCTCAGCCAACACAATCTTCTGCCCTTCTAACAATTGAATCGGATACTTTATAATTAGGTGATATGAACGATACCCGCTTTCTTTTTCATTTGCAATATAGTCTCTTTCTTCAATCACACTTAAATCGTTTCGTTTTCTAATTAGCTTCACTAATTGATAAATATCATCAACAAATTGGCACATAATCCTAATGCCCGCAATATCTTCCATTTCATTTTCCAAATTTGCTTCAAGAATGTTGCGTCGCTGCATTTTTTCAACAATACTGTCTATCGGCTTTACTCGTGCAGTTACAAATTCGATTGGAACATGTTGCTGCGATAATCTAAATTGTTCGCGCAACGCTGTGAATTTCGCCTTTAACTCAGAAGTCGTTTGTTTATAAGGTAATAAAAAATCTGTCCAATCTTCTTTCAAAATAATCCCCTCTAATCTAGATTAAATTATCTCCCCCAGTTTAACATATCTCCCTTGTAAACGTAATAATTGTAAGTAAAACTGAATTCTTGATTATTTCCAATTAAAAACAAGCACAATCATTGAATTTTTTTTTTTTTTTGTTAAAGTATAGATAGCGTTTAGTCATAGGAAAGATTATGTATGTTTATATGGGGGAAAAATTGTGTTAGAAATGTATTTATTTATTAATCCGGTTGGAAGAAAGTCTTACCAATCAGAGAAAAATATTATAAAACTCGTAAATAATCTTGATACTGATATTCGTTTTAGGTTCATTCCTTTCTTAAATCTCAATACAGTTACCAATGTATTAAGTGAACATAACTTACCTCTAAATAATCTTGATATCAGGAATAGAGCCTTCAATAATATCTACCAGGCTTCTCTTGACTATAAAGCTGCTCTTTTTCAAGGTAAGAAGCATGGACGTAGCTTCCTTTTGAATCTTCAAAATGAAGTCTTCAATGGTAATAGGGAATACTCGGATGAAGTGGTTCACGATATTATCACTTCTATTGGTATTGATAGTGAAATGTTTGAGAGCGACCGCCATTCCAAATTTACAATTGAATCGTTCAAGCGTGATCAACAAATGGCTGCCGAGATGAATGTCACTACCCATTCAACAATGGTATTGTATAATCTTGCTAACATTGATTTTGGTGTCTCTCTAACAGATTGTTCCTCTTATGATACCTTTAGAAATCTATGTTTGGGTAAGTTAAATGATGAAATCATGTTATGCAAGAACAACAAGGTACACAAGGGTTCAGTTACTTCACTCCACACGATTTAGAAATTATACTGTATTTAAATAAAGTTCGAAGTCAAACAGATAATTTAAACTAATCTATCTATAAAGCGCGAGGCTGGTGCAAAAGTAAACTTTTGAACCAGCCTCTCGCTTTATTACAAGTAACCGTGTTTTATAAGTCAAAATTCACCGTTTCACTTTTTCAACTCTGCCAAAACCTCTTCAAGTTCGTTCAAACGTTTTTCAAACATCACAAAGGCATTGTCTAAATAATCAGGTTTTGTCATGTCGACCCCCGCTTGCTTAATGACATCAATCGGTAATGCAGAACTGCCAGCTTTCAAGAATTCAAGATAGCTTTCAGGTCCTTCTTTTGTAATCTTACTTGCAAGGGTACTTGCTGCTGCAAATCCTGTAGCATATTGATACACATAAAAATTGTAATAAAAATGTGGAATTCTCGCCCACTCCAAAGCAATTTCTGAATCATTAGTAATTGCAGACCCGTAATAATGTTTATTTAAATCAGCATATTTATTATTGAGTTCTTGTGAAGTTAAGGGTAATCCAGACTGATCTTGATCATGGAGCCATCTTTCGAATTCAGCAAATTGAGTTTGACGATATACTGTTCCCTTAAATCCGTCTAAGTAGTGATTTAATATATAGGCTTTAAACTGCAAATCATCACTATGATCAAGTAAATATTGTGTCAAAATATTCTCATTAGTTGTTGAGGCAATTTCCGCGACAAAAATTGAATAATCGCTGTAATGATATGGTTGATTATGGTTACTTAAATATGAATGCATACTATGACCCATCTCATGTACAAGCGTGAAGAGACTTTCCAAGTTATCCTGCCAATTAAGCAAAATGTATGGTGGTGTATCAAACATTCCAGACGAATATGCTCCACTACGTTTACCAGTATTCTCAAAAACATCAATCCAGCGACTCGCAAATGCTTTTTTAACCGTCTGAACATAGCCATCCCCAAAGATACTTAATGCAGCCAATGCTATCTTTTTTGAATTTTCATAATTATACTTTTCCGCAGGTAATTTTGTAATCGGCGCATACAAATCATACATATGAACTGAATCCAATTGTAATAGTTCTTTTCTAACTTTTACGTAACGGTACAACAAATCTAGATGCTGATTCACCCGCTCAACCAATGTATCGTAAACAGAAACAGGAATGTCGTTAGCTCCTAATGCAGCCGAAATTGCATCTGGATAATTTCTGACGTTTGCTTGGAAATTATGTGTGTGTACATGAGCAGCAAGTGAAGTTGCAAATGTATTTTCGAATTGTTTATAGGTCTTGTACAATCCTTGAAACGCATCTTTTCTAACTTTACGGTTACTGGATTCCAATAATTTTCCATATAATCCATGCGACAATTCAACCTGATTTCCTTTTTCATCTGTGACAATTGGGAATTTAAGATCAGCATTATTCAATATTCCAAAGATATTTTCTGGTGTTGCAAAAATATCGGATGCTCCCGCCAGCAGTTTCTCTTCTCTTTCCGATAATAAATGCTCTTTCTTTACCATAATTTCGCTTATATACTGCTTGTATCCTGCCAATTCTTGATCATTTTTGTAATACTCATCCAATTTTACTTTACCCAATGTCAACAGTTCTGGTTCAAACCAAGAAAAAGCTGCAGCAACTTTAGCATAGAGTTGTTGTACTTGTGAAAATAAGCCCTGATTTTTCTTGTCATTCGTATCCTGATCACTCAGCATGC
Organism: Liquorilactobacillus sp.; assembly: GCF_047719775.1. Classification (NCBI taxonomy): domain Bacteria; kingdom Bacillati; phylum Bacillota; class Bacilli; order Lactobacillales; family Lactobacillaceae; genus Liquorilactobacillus; species Liquorilactobacillus sp. Next base: position 118,807 of record NZ_JBDNTS010000004.1, on the reverse strand, counting down.
TTGCATATACATACGTTTTGACCGTTCTTCTTTCAACCGCAAAACGAGTTTGCAATGCTTCTTTAAAAGCAGCACTACCATCAGCAAGTGTTCCCTGTAATTTACCAATTTCTTTAATTTTTACTTGTATCTCATTAATATCTTTAGAAAATTCATCTTCATTTTGATATACTTTTTTTAAATCCCACTTCAATTCTTCAGGTACTTCATTTCTGCTTTTTAATTTAGAAATTTCATTTGTCATGCTACATTCCTCCCCACCATTATTTATTAATGAAATCATAGTTAGAGCTGGAATACAATACTACAAAAAAAGATACATTAATAGTTAGATTTCCTGACTATCAACAAACCTATTCATCCCTTTTACTTGTAAATCAATTAGTCTATTTATATCTAACAATGGTACTTCGAACAAATAATTTTTATGTTCCAAAATCATTTTCTGAGATAAAATATTGTCGCTAAAATTATTAAATTTCTTCATAAATATAAGATCGCTTTTCCAATATAATTCTTTGGTGGCATAGATAGGTGGTGAATATCTGCTAGCAAATAATAAATTTTTGAGTTTTTCAAGCTCTTGTCTCTGTAAATAACATCTAATCTGCAAACTTCTGAACTCTCCTTTGCTTCTTAAAATATCTAATTTAAAGGCATTAAATTGCGTTATTCGTTCATTTTTTGAGATTTTACAAAACTCAAAAATATCCTTCTTATTAAAAAAGTTTTTAAGAGCTATTACATTACCAAATTCAATTATTTTGTATCTCAATGGTAAGTAATCTGTTTGCTGAATGTTATAAATCACTCTGAATCGCTGTCTATTCGCTAAATAATAAATCAAATAATACCCCCGTACTCTGTTCCATTTGAGAAATTTTGCAACTTGTTGTGTCATCTTTTTCTTTAAGAGATATTTTTGTCCCAATATCCACAGAAATTTGAGATTTGCTTTCCTGTACCCAACGCTACGTGCTTTCATTTTTGAGGTTGCCAATGGCGCACATTGAAATTCAATTATACTTTTTTGGAAGTCCTTTTGAATTACAATATCCGGCCGCTGCTTGAGCTTTGGTAGATAACTCTCCATCTCCGAGATATATCCTGCCTTTTCGAAAAACTTTGCAAGTGTTGTTTTTCCCTGCAGATGTTCTGGAGTTTCACCCTCAGAAAAACCACCGCATTCATTTTTCCGATGTGCAAAATGGCTTCTTTTTAATGTCCCCTTTCTTGTAGAAAGTTCTGCATGACAAGATGGGCAAAAATATTTTTCATTATTTGCCGCATTGCTAGCCCAAACCCATCTCCCACTACCGTCTAATGCTTTTAACAAAAAAACACCCCCAGCAGTTAAATACGCACTAACCACTAAGAGTTTATCTTTCCAAAAATTATTTAAAGTAGTATCTTGTTAACTCAAAAGCAGAAGATGAGAGAATACACTTCCCACGTTCTTCTAAAATATCATGAGATAAACTAACACGCTTACCATATTCAACAGCCAAAGACAAAACATCCTTAATATGGCTGTCACTCATCTGATCTACAAAGAAAATTAAGTCTAAATAGTAGTTGTTATCTAGCAGATATAAACAAGATGCTAAACTTTCACTTTTTAAAAGCTTTGCTAAACTAACAAAATCTTCAAAGTCACTAAATTCAATTACATAATGCTTACGTTGAATATTTTTATCATTCAAATATTCAGAGACTCCATCTCCATCATTCCCCAGATGTTTCTGTCCACTATCTTCGGCTCTATTCTTAATTAATTCATCATGAATCATCTCAGTGATATCCTGGCCTTCACTTCCATCTGGTTCCAAGAAAGTAAAACGAACATCATCTGAAAGCTTCCTTGACTTCTTGCCGTCATCTTTTGGATCTTTCTCATTCTCGACTTCATTGTCATCATCTTTTGAATCATTCTGATCTTCTTGTTCATCATCATATTCATAGTCTTCTAAATCTTTTGGATTTACCTTACTAATAAATAACTCAAGTCCATTCCTATTTGGTAACAGCTGGAATGTCACAGCATCATTTTCACGGAACTCATTATCGATATCAACTTCATCTAAAATACTATAGAAGAAACTCTCTATTTCTTTACGATTACCTAACAAATCGAGCACAGTAATTCCACGTTCGGTCAAATCATCAGTTTCAAGTAGCACCCTAATAGTGTTATCATTGATTTTCTCCATCTCCATCGAGATCACCCACCTTTCCGATAATACCCTCTCGCTTAATGATAACTAAAAAAACAGAATTGTAAAGCACTTTATACTAAAAAACAGGACTAGTGGGATAGAAAGTTACTATAGAAGTCTTGATTCAAGACTTCAGTGATAAAAGGATAGATTGAATGTACTATAAGTGTACAAAAGGACCTTAGCGAAAGCAATTATCTTGCGCCAAGATCCTCAAACAATTGAATAATTTTATTGAATTTTAAAATCCTGCAAGTTCCTGTGCTCTTTTTAATTCTAACGCACGAACCTCACGAGGTAAAAATCTGCGAATTTCGTCTTCATTATAACCCACTTGTAGACGCTTTTCGTCAAGAATAATTGGTCTCCTCAAAAGTCCAGGATTCTCTTGAACCAAAGTAAATAGCTGTTTCAGTGGAATTTCATCCAAGTCAATGTTTAACTTCTGATAAGCCTTTGAACGTTTAGAAATAATTTCTTCTGTCCCATTCTCCGTCATTTGTAGAATTTGTTTAATCTCATTGATATTCAACGGTTCAGAAAAAATATTTCGTTCTTTAAAAGGAATATCATGCTTCCTTAACCATGTGCGTGCCTTGCGACAAGAAGTGCAACTAGGTGATGTGTATAAAGTAACCATATTCTTTCGCTCCTTTACATGAAAAACAATTTACAAATTAATATCGTTCACAATGTTATTATAACACTTGTATCAAAAAATTAACACCTTATTTTTTTAAAAACTTTGCTTATTTTTAAAAAAAATATACATTCTCAATATAGTCGCCTAACCATCAACACTTATACTAAATACCAGTAATTACTCATTTCATAGCAAAATTATTATTCAACAGATTAAAGTTATGATAACAATAAGATATTTAAAAAACAAAATAGAGACGTAAGCCAAAATTATGGCTTTTTAACCTTGTAGGCAAAATATATTTTAGAAATACAGTAAAAAAATTTAACAATTTTAGCTACTTTTTGAATCGTTTCCCACAACATTAACTTTTAAACCAACAGAAGCAGGAAAAACTTTAACACGCTTATTTACAACACTTTGAGCCTCTTCTACCAGTTGATTAGCAGAAATTTTTTGTGGCAAATGTGAGAGCATCAATTTCTTCGAACCTGATTCCAAAGCAAGCCTTGCAGACTCAATAGATGTCATATGCCACTTTTTCCCTTTTTTAGCAGCACTAAAATTTGTATCGGTAATTAACAAATCAGAATCATGTGCAAATGAAATCATCTCTGGAATTTCCGCTGTGTCTGCTGTATAAGTAAGAACTTCCTTTGTTACAACATCTTCAATTCTGACAGCATAGGCAACAACGGGATGTTTAGTTCTTAAAAAAGTTATTCTTAAAGACTTTAAAACTAGCTCTTCAGCAGGATCGTATGCAACTCCAACTGTTGCACCCGGCCAAGTGAGATCAGCAAAGTGCGCTTGATCTTCGGTATGCCCATAAAGTGGCAATCTTTTCCCCTTCACATCTTGATTATTCAACTGCCAATAATATTGTAAAACTCCGACATCCGCGATATGATCGTTGTGATAGTGCGAGAGCAATACCCCGTCAAGCTCTAGCGGATTGAGATACCGCTCTAAGCTCAATAGTGCCCCACTACCGCAATCTAAAAGTAAATTATAGTCATTTGTCTGAATCAAGTAGCTGCTTGTTCCTTTACCTGCATAAGGATAGCCACCATACATCCCTAAAACCGTGACTTTCATTACTAATCATCCTTTCTTTACATTAATTATAACATATTTATTTTACTTACAAGGAGGTACTACAATGCAAAAACTTCATTTAACTTTCGGTTCGTCGTACGTAATTGAAAATATTAAAGCTCAAAATAAGGGGAAAAAGTTCTTTCAGTTTACCGGTGAAAGTAATCCCCAGCAGCACGCTCTAATGACAATCGATTATGAAAAAGAATTCTTTAAATCTAATCTCAATTACTCTATTTTGAATGGTAATCTTGATATAATTAAAGAAACACCTTATTTCTTTAGTCATTTTTCACTAGATGAAAAACAACAAAAAATATATTTAGCTACTTTACAACATGTTCCCGCTGAATCTCTTTCATTCTTATTCTGCCAATCGCTTAACCACGACTTTGATTTCTTAGTTATCTCTTGTTGGGCAACCACTGCTCAATACAAGAATTGGCTAACACAATACAACTTCATTACAACCTCTGACGACTCTTCTACTAGCTCCTACTCTAGAAAAATGCACATTGACTCATAATTCAGTCCTACTTCTCATAATAATTAAATTTAAAAAGGAAGGGATTTCTAATGAATTCAGGCAAACAAGGATTTACAAATATTCAAAAACTAGACCCAGATATCATAGTTGATCTTAAATATGCGACAACTGATAATTTTACTAACCAAATAGTCTATGATTTTACAACCGCAATTGCTCGCACAGGAACTGCACAAAAGTTAGCTATTGCAAGCGAACTAGTCAAGAAGCAGGGGTATTTCTTGAAGGTTTGGGATGCCTATCGCCCAGTTAGTGCACAAAAAAAATTATTTGTTGTTTACCCTGATCCGCATTTCGTGGCTGAACCTAATCCAAATTTTAGTCATCAAAAAGGAGTAACCTTTGATTTAACTTTGGTAGACACAAATAAAAATGAGGTTAAAATGCAGAGCAGCTTTGATGATTTTTCCAAGCGTGCTCATCGTAACTTCAAGCGAAATCTTGAAGAAGAAGGATACTATCAGATTTTAAATAGTGCGATGTTAAAAGCTGGTTTTGTAGGATACTCCGAAGAGTGGTGGGACTATAGAGACTCCGAGATGGATAATTATCAACCATTAGCAGCCAATCCAAACGATTATTCTTAAATTCAATAAAGAATTAGACTTATTTGACAGTTAATCCTTGTTTTAAACGCTAATTCTTGAAATGGATTGTTTGTGTAGTCTGAAGTTGAATCATCAGGGCTGGATCAAAAGTTAATTTCTGATTCCAGTCCTTTGTTATGAGTAATTCGAAGTTAGTCGGAGAATGTTGACTTATGGAACAAGTTTATACGGAATAAACAGGGGCAGGGACAAAAGTTAACTTTTGTCCCTGCCCCCACAAATCATCTCACTTCTTTAAAGAAACCATATTAGCGTAATAACTTGTCCCACAAAACTACCTTTTTACTTTTCAAGCTCTTTTTTACATCAATTATTCTCTGATTAGAGCTGCCTCTAAATTGCAATGTCAAATCCTTTTTTGCAAGTTCAAACCGTCCATCGACTAATATATCAATCAATGATAGCAGTTCTAGCTTATCTTCTGATTCTTGCATCAACTCATCCCACGTATATCCTGTCCAAGACCAGACATCTTTTGTATTACCGTATTCCTCACGAAGTCTTTTAACTAATTTCAAACAAACTTGCGTATTTAAAAATGGTTCCCCACCTAATAAGGTCAGTCCCTGACAATATTCGGCACCAATGTCGGTCATAATCAAGTCCTCTAATTCTTGGGTATAGCGTGTCCCATAGTGGAAATTCTGTGCCACTTTGTTGTAACATCCGGGACACGCAAATTTACAGCCACTTGTGTATATACTGCACCGAACACCCTCACCATCAACAAAATTAAATGCTTTGTAATCAGCAATAAATTCTTGACTTAAATCACTTGCCAGCCATTCTCGTGGTTTCGGGTCTTTGGGCCTACGTTCTTTCTTGATTCTTTCAGCCATTGTATCCCGTCCCATCAAAAAGATTTTTCTCACGTGATGCAATCTCAGTGTGCCTGCCATGAACCATTGGGCGTTGCAGCGGATTACCTAAATATCCGCAAGTCCTCTTTACACAATCACATGTTTTTGGATCATGATTACCACAATCAGGGCATTCAAATCCTCTAGCAGTAGGCTTGAACTCGCCCTCGAAGCCACATTTAAAACAATGATCAATTGGTGTGTTTGTGCCCAAATAACCGACTTTATCATATGCCCAATCCCAAACGGCTTCCAGTGCCTTAGGGTTTTGTCTTAAATTAGGATATTCACAATAATGAATGAACCCACCTGAAGCATACTTTGGATAATCTTCCTCAAATGTTAACTTCTCAAAAGGAGACGGATGCTTTCTTACATCGTAATGAAAACTATTTGTATAGTATTCTTTGTCTGTAATATTCTTGATTTTACCGAATCTCTTAGTATCAAGCACACAAAAGCGATCTGTCAACGATTCACTTGGAGTTGAATAGACACTAAAATGATAATCATATTCATCAGACCATGCCACACAATTCTTCTTTAGCTGACGAACAATCTCAACTGTAAAAGCATGTGCTTCCGTATTGCTTTCCCAATCAGACCCATAAAATGCCGTACCTACTTCATACAATCCAATATATCCCAGAGAAATCGTTGCCCGTCTCTTCTTAAAAAGAGTTGAAACATCCTCTCCTGGTTTGAGTCGCTTGCCAAACGCACCATATTGATAGAGAATTGGTGCATTCTCTGGAATCGCTTGTTCTACCCGTTTTGCTTTAAAGACAAGTGCTTCTTTACAAATTCTCATCTTCTCATTGAAAATCTTCCAAAATAATTTTTTATCACCTCGGGCTTCAATCGCAATTCTAGGAAGGTTGACTGTTACAACCCCTAAATTCATCCTACCAGAATTGACTTCTTTTCCATTTTCATCTTTCCAACCTTGTAAGAAACTGCGGCACCCCATTGGAACCTTAAAGCTTCCAGTTAATTCTTTTATCTTATCGTACATCAAAATATCAGGGTACATCCTCTTAGTAGCACATTCAACAGCTAGTTCCTTGATATCATAGTTAGGATCTTTAGGTTTTAAATTCAAATCCTGCTTCAAAGTAAACACAAGCTTAGGGAAAATTGCAGTCCTTTTCTCTCTCCCTAATCCCTTTATTCTAATCTGCAAAATGGCCTTTTGAATCTCACGTTCAATCCAAGATGTTCCTAGCCCAAACCCAAGTGTTGTAAAAGGCGTCTGCCCTTGTGACGAGAATAATGTATTTATCTCATACTCAAGTCCTTGCATTGCATCATAAATATCTTTTTTAGTCTTTTTCTTTGCAAATTCATGCAGTTTATCATTATCATCAATATAATCCTTAGCATCCACTACGTGCTTCTGAAAATTTATTTTGGCAAATGGTGCCAACAATTCATCGACCCTATCGGCTGAACATCCACCATATTGACTTGAAGCAACATTGGCAATAATTTGGGCCATCTGAGCCGTTGCTGTCTGAATAGAATGAGGACTCTCTACTTCTGCATTTCCAATCTTAAAACCATTGGTAAGCATTTCTTTAAAATCAATCAAGCAACAGTTAGTCATTGGACTCCATGGCGTATAATCCAAGTCATGATAATGGATATCCCCACGTAAATGTGCTTTAGCAATATGCATTGGCATCATTTTCAGACCAAGTGTCTTACCTACCGCGCCAGCAGTCAAATCTCTTTGAGTATTGAAGACATTGCTATCCTTATTTGCATTTTCATGAACCAATTCTGGATCTTTAACTTGCAGCCGCTCTAGTCTACTAGCCGGATTGGTCTGATCCTGCCAATACTCCTCATTTTTTTTGTAGACATTTATGTAGTCGAGGGCTTTAGTCTGGTAACCAGCTTTATTGAGCACACTAATCACAGCACGATGAACCTCATGCGCATCAACTTCAGCCATGCTTCCAATCGATTTTAAAATCTCTTTAATCAATGTTTTTTTCTGCTTCTGCAGACCCATTTCATCAAATACTATTCCAAGCTTGTAGGAAGCAAAATTCATCTTACTACCATCACGCTTAACAAAATATGTTGGCTTTTTCACGTTCTTCTTTTCTTCTACATTTACAGTCACAATGTTTCCTCCCTACGGTTAATTCGATATATATATTGTATCCTCATAGGAGATGTAATACAACAAATAGTGTTATTGAAATGAACGCACACTACATATTGTTTTTTAACTTTGTAATACTTATTATAATCCGAATATGTTGCCATAATAATAAAGTAAGCGCGACCGCTTTAGACTAAATGATGCATGCCTAAGTCAAGTGAAGATTACTATATAAAATTTGAGTGCCACGTACGAAATATAAGAAAAAGACCAGATCAAAATTTATTTGATCTAGCCTGCCATATTCCTTAATCTCAAGCTACTTATTTTTTGCAATATCCAACAAAAAGCTGTATTATTCAGGATTTTATACTTAACCACTACTACACGATTTTCTCTACAAAAAGCATACTGAAAGAAATTGAATCGGCCTTATACGGCTAATTCACCAAATCGGTTAAGCAATTGTTCGTAGTGCGGTCCTCTAGCAATCAACTCAATCTTTCGCCAATCATCATGTTTATCATCTTTTTCTAAATTGATTATCAAGTGATCAGATGGAATATCTTCAGTTACAAATTGCGACCATTCGAGTACACTAACACCATCTTGATTAAAATATTCTTCAAGTCCTAAATCTCCTGCACCAATTCCTTCAAGACGGTACAAGTCCATATGAAATAAGGGTAGACGACCATCGTGATACTCCTTAATTAGATTAAAAGTCGGACTCTTAACATTCTTAGTGATTCCCAAACCAGCAGCTAATCCCTTTGTAAAAGTTGTTTTTCCTGCTCCTAAATCACCATTCAGCAAAATAATATCTCCTGGTATCAAAAGACTACTCAAAAGTCGCGCATATTCACTTGTTTCTCCCACATTCTTAACACTAAGCTCCATATGAATCAATCCTCTTTGTGTCTTTTTTGTGACTTACATCAGCACTAAAGTACCGAGCTTCTAGGAACAAGCATAACTTATCTCATACATTTCAGTATTCGACAGCGGTTTACTCTATTTACTAAGGTTTAGCCCAAACCAAGTTTTAATATATTTTTACTTGCATTTACATCTCTATCTAGCTGCGTATAGCATTGAGGACAAGTCCAAGAGGTTTCTCTATTTATTCCGTATAAACGTGTTTCATAAGTTTTCTTAGTTACCGATCCTATAAAGTTGCCTGCAGTGCGGTAATAATTGCAACCTTGTAAATATCATTTTCATTAGCACCACGTGATAAATCAGATATTGGCTTATTCAAGCCTTGTAAGATTGGACCAACTGCTTCAAAACCACCGAACCTCTGTGCTATTTTATATCCAATATTCCCCGATTGTAATTCCGGAAAGACAAATACATTTGCTTTCCCTGCAACTTCAGAATTTGGTGCCTTCTTTGCTGCAACAGATTCTACAAACGCAGCATCAAATTGTAATTCTCCATCAATCTGCTCACTTGGTGCCAATTCTTTTGCCAATGCAGTTGCCTTCGCTACTTTTGTTACTTCATCAGATTTGGCCGAGCCTTTTGTTGAAAAACTTAACATAGCAACTTTGGGATCAATATCAAAAAGTCTTGCAGTCTGAATGCTTTCGACTGCAATTTCTGCTAATTCCTGTTCATTTGGATTAATGTTAATTGCACAATCGGCAAACAAATATTTCTCGTTCTCTCTTGTCATTACAAAGGCTCCACTTGTTCTTGTAGTTCCAGGTTTAGTCTTAATAATCTGCAAAGCAGGTCTGACTGTATCACCGGTTGGATGAACAGCACCTGAAACAAGTCCGTCGGCTACTCCCATGTATACAAGCATCGTTCCAAAGTAATTAACATCTTTCAGCATTTTTCTTGCTTGTTCTGGTGTGTTCTTTCCTTTTCGCCTGTCAACAAAAGCTGCAATCATCTCTTCAAATTTGTCACTTGGGTAAGAGGTCACATCTATTACAGATATTCCAGCGGGCAGCCTGCTGACACCAGCTAATTCCTTCACTTCATTTTCGTTGCCAAGAATCACACTGCTAATCAACTTATCTTCAGCTAATCTAACTACGGCCTTAACTACCCGAACATCATTTCCCTCAGGAAAAACTATTTTTTTATTCTTACCCTTAATCTTCTCAACTAAACTTTCAAATAATTCCATAATTAACCCTCCACTTTACTAATTTATTTTTTCTGGCAACTGCCAATCAATTGGTTTCTCTCCCATAGCAACAAGTGCCGCATTGGTTTTCGAGAATGGTTTTGATCCAAAGAAACCGCGGTGTGCTGAAAAAGGACTCGGATGTGCTGAAGTTAAAATGACATTCTTCTTCCGATCAATTAACTCAATCTTGTCCTGTGCAGCTTTTCCCCAAAGTATAAAAATAACAGGCTGCTGTCTTTCTGATAAGCCCTGAATTGCCTTATCGGTTAATAATTCCCATCCCTTGCCCCGATGAGAAAATGCTTGCCCCTCTCTTACAGTCAAGACCGTATTCAACAACAATACTCCCTGCCTAGCCCATTTCTCAAGATAGCCATGATTAACCGGCCTAATTCCCAAATCACTCTCAAGTTCTTTATAAATATTCTGGAGAGACGGTGGAATCTTAACACCCGGTAAGACTGAAAAGCTACAACCATGTGCTTGATTAGGTCCATGATACGGGTCTTGTCCTAATATACAGACTTTGACTTGTGAAAACGGAGTCCACTCAAATGCTTGAAAAATATGATACATATCTGGATGAATCTCTTGGTTTGCATATTCTGTCTTTAAGAAACTATGTAAATTCAAATAATAGTTCTTTTCAAATTCAGGTCCTAAAATCTCCTGCCAGTCATTATTAATAAGCGTTTTCATTTGCGACACCTCGGATTTATTTTATCATATTTGCCCTCAAAAATATTGCCTTTCATTAATTTTTTATTGATTATATTTTTTGAAGGATTAACTCACTAAAAAAAAATCACTATTCATGGTAAAATGTTCATAAAGTCGAATTAATAATGGGGGAAAAAAGTATGATACAAATTATTGCTTCTGATATGGATGGAACTCTACTAAATGATCACATGGTTATTTCAAAAAGAAATGCTGCTGCAATCAAAGCTGCACAAAAAGCTGGTGTCCATTTCGTTGTTTCTTCAGGACGCGGGTATACAGAGATTAAACCTTTAATTGAAGAAGCGGGATTTAATTGCCCTATGATTACATTAAATGGCGCTCAGGTGTTCGATGAAACCGGCAATCTTCTGAGCTCTGCTGCGATTAATGATACGCTTGCAAGCAAAGTTTTACATCTATTGAAGAAAAAAGGCTTATATTTTGAAATCGTTACATCAGCTGGTATTTACTCTGACAGCAAAACAAATCGGATTGAGAATTTTGCTGAATTATTAACACGAGTCAGCCCCGAAACACCATACAAACTAGCCGTTTCTATGGCTGCTGCACGTTTTGAATTAATGAATGTCAATTACACTGATGATTATTTGAAAATTATTGACGACCCTTCATTAAAAGTCTATAAATTCGTCACGTTCAGTAATGAAGGACCAAAAAAACTAGATCCAATCAGAAAAGAATTAAAACAATTCGATTCACTGGTTGTTACCTCATCCTCAAGTTCTAATATTGAAATCAATCATGTCAATGCACAAAAAGGTGCAGCCCTTCAAGCATTTGCAGATTTGATGAATATCCCTATGGATAACGTGATGGCGATTGGTGATAACAATAATGACATGTCAATGCTAAAAGTTGCAGGAATTAGTTATGCAATGGATAATGCAATCACAGAAGTTAAACAAACTGCTAAGCGCTTGACCAAAAGCAACACTGAAGATGGTGTCGGTATAGCTATTGAAGAAGTCTTAAAGGAAAAATAGATTTTAGACTTGAACTCAAGGGAGGTTTTGAATTGCGTAACTTGTATGCCCATCGACACCGTCTTAGCACTCAAGGTGCAACTAAAATCGTAGATGAAAAATCGAAAGCAATCTACCTTGTTGTCGGCAATTGGGGCAGACATCAAGATGTTCTATCTGTATATGCAATCTCTGGCGAGTTGTTGGCACAAATCAAACAGCATGGATTCGGAATCTTTCCCAAATTTGAACTTTTTCGTAATAATAAAAAGGTTGGCTCTCTCCGGCGGATCAATTTTGGCAACAAGGACCTGATCCTTATAAAAGGATTAAATTGGGTAGTGATGGGTAATCTTATCAACTTTGCTTATAAGATTTATCATAAGCAAACCTTAATAATGTCATTACAGGAAGTTATGCTACCTTCTGGCAAATTCTTAGAATTAGCGATTAACAATGAGATTGATGAACCGGTCTGTTTATCTATTGTTGCAATTCTAGATTATTTTGCCAGTTCATCTCAAAAAAAGCCACATTCTCGTTATCGATTACAAGTCAGATATGATTAAATTCTAAAAGGAGAAGAAGTTTGTTAATTAGAAAAGCCACTAAAGATGATTCAAGTGCAGTTGTTTCTTTATTCAATATTATCATTGATGAAATGGACTTGGATATAGTCAAAACGCTGGACCGTTCCAAACTAGATATCGTCTTCCAAAAATCATTTGAAACACCAGAATTTTTAACCGACTGGGCTCAAACTACAGTTGCAGTCGAAAACGATAAAGTAGTAGGATTTTTATATGGTTATCCCTGCGAAAATGAGAAAAAAGTCAATACACTAATGCATTCCTTCTTACAAGATGCTGGCTTACCTCCTTCAATTGTAATATTTTCTGACCCTGAAACATTTCCTAACGAATGGTACTTAAATTCAATCGCTGTTGATCCCGAGTATCAAGGGCACGGAATTGGAAGTAAATTGCTAGCCGTTACTCCTAATATAGCGGCAAATCAAAATAAGAACAAGATTGGCTTGAATGTAGATTGGGAGAATCCACGAGCAGAAGCCTTATACTATAGTTATGGTTTTAGAAATGCAGGCTTAATAATATTAGGTGACCACAATTACAATCACCTGCAAAAAAGTGTAGGTAAGAATTCATAATCTAATAATCTAAATTTTGATTAGAATTTAAAGCTTCAAACAGAGCAGGAGTGTGACATAAGTGCACTGCCTTAAAAAAGTTGGACGAAGATTTTTGACTTATGGAACACATTTATACAGAAATAAAGGTTGGGTCAAAATTTAACTCTTGGCCCAACCCTCTTTGCTTCTAAAAAAATATATAGACTAGTGTTCATTAGTTTATCTCATTAAAGAGTACTGTCATTTTTTATTCGTAACTGACTGCATTTCGTTCATCATTTGCACTAAATCATCATCAGAAACAATTGATTGATTATCAGCAATTGATTTAAACTTGATAAAAATATCCTTTGTAGTGTTTTTATCTATCTCATACCCCATTTCCTCTAACTTAACAGTCACAGCATGCGAACCAGATAATTTTCCCAGAGGTATTGATGAATGGGCAACTCCTACACTTTGTGGAGTTAAAATCTCATATGTTGCATGATTCTTCAAAAAACCATCTTGATGAATTCCAGATTCATGGGAAAATGCGTTTGCTCCTGTAATAGGTTTATTATTAGGTATTTGCATATTAGATTTTTGACTAACCATTTTAGCAGTTTCAAAAGTTTTATTTAAACAAATATTTGTCGCTGCCTGATAGAAATCACCACGCACCATCAGCATAGTAGCAACCTCTTCAAGTGCAGTATTTCCAGCACGTTCTCCTATACCATTGACTGTTCCTTCTATCCTAGTTGCACCATGACGAATCGCAGACAATGCATTTGCTGTGGCCATTCCCAAATCATTATGGCAATGCACTGAGAATGTTACTTCATCAAATTCAGGAATATTATCCTTTAAATAATCGAATAATTCACCAATTTCTTCAGGATTAGTGTACCCAGTAGTATCAGGAATATTAATCACATCAGCTCCCGCAAAAATTGCGGTACGAATTGCTCTGACCAAAAAATCCCATTCAGTTCTAGTTGCATCTTCCGGAGAAAACTCAACATGTGTAAATTTTTGATGAGCATAACTAACGCAATCATTGATGGTTTCAATTACTTCCTCTTTAGTCATATGTAACTTTGCTTCACGATGAATTGGACTTGTGGCAATAAATACATGAATCTGACCATTCGGAGTGTCACCTAAGGCATCAATCACAGCATCAATATCCTTTTTTACACAACGTGCAAGACCAGTTACCTTACAATTAGTTATTTCTTGCCCAATTTTTCTAACCGATTTGAAATCATTCTTTGAAGCAACAGGAAATCCTGCTTCAATTACATCTACACCCCAGCTAACTAATTGTTTAGCTATGCTTATTTTGTCCTCAATGGAAAAATTGACACCGATTGTCTGTTCACCATCACGTAAAGTTGTATCAAAAAATTGTATTTTTTTCATATCTTATAACCTCCTAATTTATTAAGAAAATTTGTAAATAAAAAACGCCCTATTCATTAAGAATAGGGTGTTCATTTACTGCTCAAGCCCCATTCTAACTACAAATAGGACTCGACATATTGTCGGAGTCCTCCATCATAGTAGTAGGGCAAATTCAATTACATAACTATTTGATTGAATATACATACAAAGGACTCTCCTTTCATTTATTAGTTATATCTTAGACTATTTTAATCAACAGGTCAACAATTATTTATATTTTAATTTTCAAAGAATTAATTTATGCTGTTTAGCAAATCTTTTTTCCTACCCAATCTTTATCCTAATTAAGAGATAGCTTGTAAAATACACCATAAATCAACAAAGAAGACTAATCAAAAAATAAATTTTGAATCGTCTTCTCCCTGTATTTAATCAAGATTGTATTTCTATCAAATTTATCTAGAAATGACAAGATTATTAAATTATTATGTTAGCCTTAACTTAATATCTTAACTGTAACCGTTTTTCTTCCCCAGCTTTGAGCTTGTCCAACAGTTGAAAAGTGTACGTCAATAATATTTCCCTTAATCGCACCACCTGTGTCTCCTGCCACGGTGACACCATATCCAGAAACCCAAACAATACTTCCTAGTGGAATAACACTAGGATCTACAGCTATACAACTTGGATACTGACTTAAATTAATTCCTGTTGCACTATAAGAACTCAAACCGCTTTGTGCAACTGAATAACCAGTTGATTGCATAACAAGTGTCTTTGAGCTGCTACTTGTCGTTGTCGTTGTTGCTATATTAGTAGTTGTTGTTGAACTAGTCGAACTAGCACTAGATGCTGTTGAACTCTGACTAGAAGAGGCAACTGCTGCTGAAGAACTTGATGCAGACTCCTCTGAACTACTGCTTGCCTGTTGTGCTGATTGTGAACTTGCACTGGCCTCAGCTGCTGCTTCCTTTGCCCATGAAACCTTGTTAGCAAGAGTTGCTATTGTTGCTTGGTTATTTTTAACCAGTTGCTTCAAAGAATTCAATGAAGCATTCATCTGATCTTTTTTCAAAGCTAAGTCTTTTGCTTGTGTATCAAGACTTGCTTGATATGTTAACAATTGTTTACGATCATTTGAAATTGTATTCACACTTTGTTTAACAGCATCCAAACTATCATTATAAACAGACTGTAAGCGTGTCAATGCTATCACATTTCCTAACCATTGAGATAGATCACTAGAATTCTCCAAGACTTGAAGCGTAGCATTTGTACCTTCCCTTAATTGGAGTTCCCTTAATCTGGATTTAGCATCAGCAATCCGCTTTTGCTTTTCTTCTTTTGCCGCTGTGAGTTTTTGCTTAACCGCTGCAATATTAGAAGAAGTATCCTTTTTCTTTTCATTTAACTGCTGAATTTCTTGATACACCTGATTAACAGCAGTAATCTTCTTAGATAATTGATCATTGTTAGTATTTAATGTTTTTTGAGCACTACTCTGCTGTCCCTGTAAATTATCGACAGTATCAGCAGAAACCCCACTTGTCATGGTCGTCATTGCAAGTGCTATTAATATGATGTACTTTGTGCCGACCCCAATTATTTTCATAAGAATTAACCCCTTTACCATTGAATATTATATGCAATTCGCTAATTTCATTGGTTGCAGACATCTTACAAAATATTACTTATTTGTTTCATTATTACTTTTTTCTTAAGAATTGTAATAAAAAGAACACGATAACCTGACTACACATGATATAAGTGTAAAAAAATTAATTTTAAATAAATAGAGGAACTGGGTTAAAAGTTAATTTTTAACCCAGTTCCTCTATTTATTCCGGATAAACGTGTTTCATAAATCAAAAATACATGCTATTCAACTAGACTATTAATAATGTTTTAATTGAATGCAAACATACATGATTGCCTAGTCTCAGCCATAATTCTTCAAAGTCCGTTGTATTTGACGCTCTTGATCCTTACGCTTAATGGTTTCTCTCTTATCATAGTCATTTTTACCTTTACCAACGCCCAATAAAACTTTTGCAAATCCACTTTTAATATACACTTTCAAGGGTACCAAAGTTACTCCCTTGTCTGAAGTCATTTTACCTAAATCAGTTATCTGCTTTTTGTGAAGTAATAACTTGCGGTTTCTAAGTGGATCATGGTTAAATTGATTGCCTTGTTCATATGGGGAAATATGAATATTCATCAACCAAACTTCTCCGTTACGAACTTGTGCAAACCCATCTTTAAGATTTATTCGTCGTGCACGGACTGATTTAATTTCTGTCCCAGTTAAAACAATCCCTGCCTCAATCGTATCAATTATTGCGTAATCATGACTTGCCTTTTTATTTTGAGCCAGTGGAGGATTCTCATGTCTCTTCTTTACCATTACGAACACCTCCTAACTTAGTTATCAGTGTCTTTTCTTTAATTTATCCTTAAAGGGACGGTATCCATGTTGTTTTTCTCTACTTTTTGACTGTCCTTTTTTGTTATCATATTTACGATTCCCCTGATATTTTCTATCACCGTTACTTCTTCTTGAGTCACTGCCGTTACCAGCTTTGACAAGCAAATCTGTCTTAGGCGCGTCCTCAGGATTTAAAAGAGTGAAATCAACTTCCTTTTGATCAACATTGACATTAACTAGCTTAACCCTTATTGGTTGACCAATTCGATAAGTCCGCTTGGTATGGCGTCCAACTAAGACCATGTGCTTATCCAAGTATTCATAGTAATCGTCCTTCATTTCACTAATATGGATAAGTCCTTCAACTGTGTTAGGCAACCCGACAAACATTCCAAATTTCATTACAGAACTAACAACTGCATCGAATTCTTCACCTACATGATCAGCCATATATTCAGCTTTCTTCATTGCATCAGTGTCACGTTCCGCATCAATTGCACGACGCTCCATTTGTGAGCTATGAAGAGCTATTTCAGGAATTTCTTGCTTATACTCTTCCTTTGTCTCATCATTAATTCCATTTTGTTCATAAAAACGAATTAGTCGATGAACCAAAAGATCAGGATATCTTCTGATTGGAGATGTAAAATGCGTATAATCCTCTGCTCCAAGTCCAAAATGGCCTAAAGGCTGATCTGAATACTTTGCTTGTTGCATGGAACGGAGCAACATTGTTGAAACCATTGCTTCTTCGGGTTTACCTGCAACTTTTTTCAAAATTGTCTGCAACATCTTAGGCTTTACATCATTACTGCTGCCTGTTGCTTCAATTCCCAAACTAGACAATGCTTCAAAAAATGAGAGCATCTTTTCCGCTTTTGGAGTTTCATGGATACGGTAAATAAAGGGAACACGTAAATGATTGAAGTGTTCAGCAATTGTTTCATTTGCTGCAAGCATAAATGATTCGACTATTCTTTCACTAGTACCGCGTTCACGCAATTGAATATCAGTTGGATGCCCTTTTTCATCAACAATAATCTGTGCCTCAGTATCTTCGAATTCAATTGCCCCACGTCTTTTTCTCATTTTGAGCAAGATTTTGTGAAGTTCATTCATCGTTTCAAACATTGGAACCAGGTTCTCATAGCGTGCCTTTGTTTTTTCATCACGTGATTCAAGAATCTTATTGATTGCAACATAGGTCATTCTTTCCGTTGTTTTAATAACACTCGGAAAGATTTTGTGATTGATCACGTTACCTTCAGTATCTATCTCCATTTCGCAACTCATTGCCAGACGTTCAACTTTGGGATTTAGCGAACAAATTCCATTTGATAACTTATGAGGTAACATCGGAATTACACGGTCTGTCAAATAGACCGAAGTTCCTCTGTTAAAGGCCTCATCATTCAATGCTGTACCTACTCTTACATAATGAGATACATCTGCAATATGTACTCCTAAGTGATAGTTTCCATTATCCATCTTCCATGCGGTAACCGCATCATCAAGGTCTTTAGATTCAATACTATCAATTGTAACCAAGTCTTGCTCAGTTAAATCAACTCGTCCTTTACGCTCATCATCAGTCACATGATCAGGAATTTGTTCAACCTCTGTCATAACCTCAGTGGGAAATTGAGTTGGAATATCATGTTGATAGACGACTTGCAAAATATCAATTCCTGGATCACTGACATTTCCAATTACTTTTATAGCAACACCCTTAAGAATTCCTGGGAGATGTGCATCAGGATACGCAGTGATATCCGCTAAAATCACTTCTCCTGCAACAGGATTGAGACCTTTGTCTTCAACTAAAAAAGTATAGTGCGCCAACTTACGATCTTTCAGCTTTACCGTTCCAATAATTCCTGCAGGATATTCTTCCGCCTCATCTACAACAAACTCACCAACGACTTGTTCAATCGCATGCTTAACAATTCCAACGACTTTACCCTCAGGGCCCCTGCCATTTTTTTCATCAGCTTTCCTAAGTGTAACAACTTCAACTTCATCACCATTCAACGCTGCCATTGTTTGCGTCGGATTAATGAAAAAATCTGGGGTATCGACATCTACAGTTACAAACCCAAAGCCACGATCATTTGCATGAAAAACACCAACAAATTTTGGGAGAGAGTCATCCTTAGCAATTGTAAATGCACCATTTTGATTAAGTGTAACTTCTTTATCATGTTCTAATTGTGCCAATGCCTGCACTACAAATTTAAACTGAACAGCTGTTGTCATGGCAATCGCTTCAGCTAGTTCTTGAACTTGAAAATCACGGTCTGGTGATTCTCTTAATTCTCTTAGTATTTTTTCTTTAATAATATTATTTTCCATTAATTTCCTCGTTTACTTACTTGATTATCTATTAAGAGCCATTCTTAATCCAAAAAAAAAGTAAAACTCCCCTGCACAGAGTCAAGCAGAAGACCTTACTTTTTATCAATGCGATGAAATATAAACCAAAGCCAATGAAAGTAGAAAGAAGATGACTCCCAACACAGCTGTTACCTTCTGCATAAATGCCTCAAATCCGCGAGGCTTTTGCTTGCTAAATAAATCAGCCGCACCACCTGACAAAGCGGAAGCAGCATTATCGTTTTTTGCAGGTTGCATCATTACTGCAATTATAATTAATACTGAAACAATCATCAAAATAGTTAAAATTAAATTATACAAGTTCATACCCCCTTACTCCATAGGTAATCTACATCTATTATAATGTAGCATAAATAATCTTTTATTTCCAGTCAGTTATAACACTTATACACCACGATCTTTTAATAATAATTCTTCTGAATATATCTAGATTCACTTCACAGTACAACATTATCTTGCAATATACTTTCTAACATTCCGGATGTCAAGTTATTCAGGCTTATTTCTGTATTTAATTATAAAAGTATCCGTTCAAAGTCTCCAAAATAATTAATCAAGCATAAAAAAGAGACCGAATCAAAATTTAGCTTTTGATCCAGCCTCGCTATTAGATATTGTTTTTGTATTTTCTTCTTGTTAAGTTGTCTTACTAATTCAAAACTAACAAGCAAAAAACACTCTTTTATTTAATTACTTGCCTTCAATTTCTTGACGAGCTTGTTCACTCAAGTTATAGAATGAATGAATACCCTTGTATTGAGCTACGCTTTCGCTCAATTGGTCTTCAATTCTCATCAATTGGTTGTACTTAGCAATTCGGTCTGTCCGACTCATTGAGCCAGTCTTAATTTGACCTGCATTTGTAGCAACAACCAAATCAGCAATTGTTGTATCTTCAGTTTCACCTGAACGATGAGAAACAATCGCTGTATAGCCAGCTTCTTTAGCCATTTCGATAGCTTCAACAGTTTCTGTCAATGTACCAATCTGGTTAACTTTGATGAGGATTGAGTTTGCAGCACCCATCTTAATACCCTTTTTCAAGTATTCTGTGTTTGTAACAAAGAAGTCATCACCAACAAGTTGAACTTTCTTACCTAATTCACTAGTAATTGTCTTCCAGTCATCCCAGTTATTTTCATCAATAGGATCTTCAATTGAAATAATTGGATACTTGTCAACTAAACCTTCAAGATAGCTGATAAATTCTTCTGTAGAGAATTCTTCACCTGTTGACCAGCGTAACTTGTATTTACCAGTTTCGCCATCCCAAAGTTCTGATGAAGCAACATCAATTGCGATTGCAACGTCACTACCTGGCTTGTAACCAGCAGCTTCGATTGCTTCAATCAAAAACTTCAATGGTTCTTCGTTGTTTTCAAAATCAGGAGCAAAACCACCTTCATCACCAACAGAAGTTACTTTGCCAGCTTTAGCAAGTAATTTTTGTAAGTTATGGAAAGTTTCTGAACCCATACGAATCGCTTCTTTGACAGACTTGGCACCAACAGGCATAATCATAAATTCCTGGAAGTCAACCTTGTTGTCAGAATGAGCCCCACCATTAATAACATTCATCATAGGTGTTGGGAGAACGTGTGCATTGAAACCACCTAAGTAGTTGTAAAGAGGCACTTGTAATTCATCTGCAGCAGCACGTGCAGCAGCAATTGATACAGCCAAAATAGCATTTGCGCCTAATTTACCTTTGTTAGGTGTACCATCTAAAGCAATCATAGCTCTATCAATAGCAACTTGATCTGTAACTTCGTAACCAACAATTTCTTTTGCAATGATGTCGTTAACATTAGCAACAGCTTTTTCTACACCCTTACCCATGTAACGCGACTTGTCACCATCACGTAATTCAACAGCTTCATGTTCACCAGTAGATGCACCTGAAGGAACAATTCCACGGCCAAAAGCACCTGCTTCTGTATAAATTTCTGCTTCAACTGTTGGGTTACCACGTGAATCTAAGACTTCGCGTGCATAGATTTCTGTAATACTAGACATAATATACTCTCCTTTGAGTTTTAGATTGGCTTGAGTTTCTCGCCCAAACCTATTTTAAAGGTTTTCTTAACAACTTTCAATTGTTAGTCGTAAAAAATATCAATTATTTGTTAAAGTTGACCAATGCCAAATATGATTCGGGAACTAATGACGCACCACCAACAAGCCCACCATCAATATTTTCCTTGCTCATAAGTTCCTTAACATTAGCTGGTTTTACAGAACCGCCATATTGAATACGAACTTTGTCAGCAACAGTTTCATTATAGAGCTTTGCAACAGTTTTACGAACAACTGCACAAATCTCTTCAGCTTGATCTGATGAAGCTGTCTTACCTGTGCCAATAGCCCAGATTGGTTCATATGCAATTACAGAACTTGCAACTTGCTCACTTGAAAGACCCTTTAATGCTGCGGTTACCTGTCCTTCAACCCATGCTTCTGCCTTACCAGCCTCACGAGTTGTAAGAGTCTCACCACAACAAATAATTGGTAAGAGACCGTTTTTGAAGATTGCATGGGCTTTTTTATTGATATCTTCGTCAGTTTCGTGGAAATAATCACGACGTTCTGAATGACCGATAACTACATAATCAACGCCCATTTCTTTAAGAACTTTTGGAGAAGTTTCACCAGTAAATGCACCTTCATCTTCGAAGTAGCAATTTTCAGCAGCAACTTTTAATTCTGAACCCTTTGCAGCTTCCAAAAGTGCTGGAAGATCAACAGCTGGTGCAGCAATAACTGATTCAACTTTACTTGCAGCTGGCAAGTCCTTTTTCACAGCATTAACAAATTCAGCAGTCTGTTCTGGATTCAGGTTCATTTTCCAGTTACCTGCAATAATTGGTGTACGCACTTATATCATCCTTTCAATTTTGCCTATTATAGATTTATTTATCTGAAACAGCAGCAATTCCAGGAAGTGTCTTACCTTCGAGATATTCGAGGGAAGCACCACCACCAGTTGAAATATGTGTCAATTGATCAGCAACACCTAATTGTTGAACAGCAGCTGTTGAATCGCCCCCACCAACAATTGTTGTAGCATCGCTAAGGGTACCTAAGAACTTACCAACTTCAAGAGTTCCTTCAGCATAATTACTCATTTCAAATACACCCATAGGTCCATTCCAAACAACTGTCTTAGCATCTTTAAGAACATCTTTGAATAAGGCGATTGACTTAGGTCCAATATCAAGTGCCATATACCCATCAGGAATGTCACCATCAACAATTTTATTAGGTACATCATTATCAAATTTTTCAGCAACAACTGAATCAATTGGTAATACTAATTTGTCTCCAGCTTTTGCAATAATTTCCTTAGCAAGTTCAATCTTATCAGATTCAACCAATGAATTACCAATGCTCATGCCTTTAGCAGCATAAAATGTGTAAGTCATACCGCCACCGATAATAACCTTATCAGCCTTTGCAAGAAGATGATCAATAACACCAATCTTATCTGAAACCTTTGCACCACCTAAAATGGCAACAAATGGATGAACAGGAGTATCAACGGCATTGCCCAAGAATTTGATTTCTTTTTCAAGTAAGAATCCAGCAGCAGCTTGGTCCATGTTACTTGCAATTCCTACATTAGAAGCATGTGAACGATGAGCTGTACCAAATGCATCGTTTACAAACAAATCGCCAAGTGATGCCCAATATTTTCCTAATTCAGGATCATTCTTAGATTCTTTTTTACCATCTAGGTCTTCAAAACGTGTATTCTCAACTAACAAAATATCGCCATTATTCATCTTGTTAATTGCTTCTTCAAGTTGTGCACCACGAGTTGTTGGAACAAATGTAACTGGTTTTTTAACCAAATCAGCTAATTTTTCGGCAACTGGACGAAGTGATAATTCCTTCTTATCTTCTTCAGTCTTGACACGACCAAGATGTGAAAATAAAATCGCTTTCCCACCATTTTCAACAATATATTTAATTGTTGGTAATGCCGCAACAATACGGTTATCATTTCCAATAACACCATTTTTAATAGGAACATTAAAGTCAACACGAATTAAAACTTTTTTACCCGTAACATCTAAATCAGAAACAGTTAGTTTAGCCATGAATTGTAATCCTCCATTTTTTTAAAATAAAAAGCGAAGAGAGTTGCCTCCCCCCGCCTTAATGAACTAAATCGATTAAAAATTTAGCGTCAGCTAAATCTTAAAGCATGCTAGCAAATTTTTCCAAAGTACGGATCATTTGTGCTGTAAAACCAGATTCGTTGTCATACCATGCAACAGTCTTAACAACTTGTCCTTCACCTGAACCAACAACCTGTGTTTGAGTTGGATCAAATACTGAACCAAATGTTGTTCCAATGACATCTGATGAAACGATTCCATCATTATTGTAACCAAATGATGCGTTGCCATCTGTAACTTTCTTAACAGCTGCATTAACTTCATCAGCAGTTACTTCTTTGTCAAGAGTTGTAACTAATTCTGTTAATGAACCTGTGATAACTGGAACACGTTGTGCATGTCCGTCTAACTTACCGTTCAATTCAGGAACAACTAAGCCAAGAGCCTTAGCAGCACCAGTTGAATGAGGAATTGTGTTAGCTGCAGCAGCACGAGCATTACGAACATTGCCACCACGATCTGGACCATCTTGTAATTTTTGTGTAGCTGTGTAAGCATGGATTGTTGTCATAGTACCAGCTTTAATACCAAAAGCATCATTCATAGCTTTTGCTAAAGGAGCTAAACAGTTTGTAGTACATGAAGCAGCAGAAACAATCTTATCATCGTTTGTCAATGTATCATCATTAACACTATAAACGATTGTCTTCATCTTACCAGCTGGTGCTGAAATAAGAACACGTTTTGCGCCGGCTTCAATATGTGCAGCTGCCTTTTCTTCTGATGTGTAGAAACCTGTTGATTCAAGAACCAAATCAACACCATCATTCTTAACCCAAGGAATGTTGCGTGCATCTGCTTCTGCGTATACAGGAATTTCTTTGCCATTAACAACAAGTGCATTGTCTGTAGCAGAGATTTCAGCATCGAATTGACCATGAGCTGTATCATACTTCAATAAATGTGCCAACATAGCTGGAGATGTCAAATCGTTGATAGCAACAACTTCCAAGCTTTCTGAAGTCTCAGCAATACGGCGGAATGCCAAACGGCCAATACGGCCAAAACCATTAATACCTACTTTAGTAGTCATACTAAAATTTCCTCCTTTAGGAAATAAAAAATTTATTTTAAAAAGTGTGTTGGTTAAACACTACTTTTTTAAAATCAAGTTTGCTGCCCCCTCATCTGTAATCAGACAAGTTTGCTTAGGAGCATGTTTCATGTAAGCCACAATTGCCTTAGCCTTTGAGGCACCGCCAGCAACTGCAAGCACACATTTCATCTCAGTGAGATCCTCTAATTGTAATCCAATCCTTGGGATCTTATACACTACCTTACCCAATTCATCAAAAAAGTAACCAAAAGCTTCCCCGACCGCATGTCTTTTTTTAAGCATTTCAATTACAGAAATAGGCATGTCTCGTCTTTCAGCCATCCGAATAGCATCACCTACACTATGAATAGCAGCATCACTATTTCGAATTAACTCAATTACACGCTGAATTGCTGGTTCCTTGAGTAAAGGTTCAAATGCCTCCTCACTCAGTTGTTCAGGTACATACAACGCACGGTGCTGCCCACCAGTATGCATTGCCATCTGCGAACTAACCGTATTGGCTTGAATATCAACTGCTTCCCCTACACCGCCTCTGGCAGGCACAAAAAGTAATTCACGATCCTCACCAATCCGCTTTGTGAGAGCCTTTGCAATTGCCGCCATCGTAATGCCTCCCATGACAGCAATCACATTCTTACCATTCGGCAAAGCTGCTGCCAACGATTCATCAACAAGCTTGCCCATTTCCTCTATAACTCTTGGCTGCTTGTCAGAATCACCTGCTACAATCAAACACTTTTCAATGCCCAATCTCTTTGAAAGCTCAACTTCTTGGTGTCTCATATCTGCAAATTGATCCATTAACCCTCTAAGGCCCTGAATAACATCCTGACCTTTTTCAGTAATAATCATGCCAGACCTAGTTGAAGCAATTAAACTTTGCTCGCGTAGAAAATCGGTCTCAGTTCTAAGCACACGCTCCGTCAATCCGAACTCCTGCGAAAGAACTCGCCTGCCAACAGGTCCCATCCAAGAGATATACCGTAATATCATGAACCGTTGCACCATGGTTTCAACCATGTCGGGAGCAATCTTTTCAATCCATTCAAACTCCTGATGCATCATAGTTACCTTCCTAATGGGACCAATATTGTCCAGTGGTGTCGTTAAACGACCCAGCAAGTCAAAAAACAAAAGCACAACAACAATTTCTCTTTAATTGTTCTCATACCTCCATCAACAACTGCATTATAGCAATATTTCATGCCTAATGCAAGCCAGTAAGTTCTTATTAACAATGGTCGTTAATAGACTAAATTTATATCAATAGCGAGCCTAATTATTCTGTTATTCCGAATTTTAACGTAAAAATTATAGAAAACCACTCCAAGTAGCGAACAATAGTATAATTTCATTTACATTTAAAAAATTCAACCATAAATTTAATTTCTTTTTCTTTGTGTTGAACTGCCAATCTTCAGTTCTTCGCGATATTTTGCAACCGTTCTACGTGATATTTGTATTCCAACCTTTTCTAATTTCAGGACTATCTTACTATCTGACAATGGTTTTTGCTGATTCTCAGCCGTCACAATCACATTTATGTGTTCCTTTATTGTATCTACAGAGATATCTTGTTCCATACTATTTACAGGCCTTCTAAAGAAGTATTTCAGTTCATAGACTCCATAATCACACCGCAAATACTTCCCATTGACAGCTCGACTAATAGTAGACTCATGCAGGTTTAACTTTTGCGCAACATCTCTTAAAAGTAGCGGTTTCAACTGCTGTCCATCATTCAAAAAGAAATCATGCTGGCGTTCAATTATGACCTCTGCTACTCTGACAATGGTTTCCGCACGCAACTCAATATCTTTAATAAGTTCTTGGAAATCTTTTTGTTTTTCTTTCAAAAATTTTTGAACTTCAATTTCATTTTCTGTTGTAAACTTATTATAGTAATCTTGCTTGAAGACAACTAAAGGTTTTGTCCTCTTGGTTGTTTTGATACTAAAGTCAAGTGTCTCTGGATTTTTTTTTATTATTAAATCAGGATAAACATACCCAATATTTTCTTGTTCAAAAGCTGCCCCTGGCGCTGGGGTCAGTCGCTTAATAAATTCAACAACCTTTGAAACCTGTTTTGTATCTATGGACAAATCAACTGCAATTTTGTCCCAGTCCTGATCAACCAAATTTTCAAACTCATTTTCAATAATTAATTGTGCTGCAGCAGGAGCATTTTCGATATTTTGAATTTGTAAAAGCAAACACTCTTTCAAAGAACGTGCGCCAACGCCAGGTGGATCAAGTTGCTGCAGCAAAGTCAGCGCATCCATCATCGTAATATAATCAACACCAGTTTTTGCAATTAACTTTTCTAAATCAACTTTCAAATATCCATTCTCATCAAGTTGTCCAATTAAATAAATAACCCAACTTCTGAGATTTGTTTTTCTCATCGTTAAATGAACCTGTGACAATAGATAGTCATAAAGCGACTGACCTTTATTATCCGTAATCATGTCAAATTGGCTTGCCTTGAGCTCTGACATACCAGTCGAATTACCAGTATAGCTCATCGTTTCTTTGATAGAAACAAATGGATTATCCAATTGTTTTTGTTTTAGATATTTCGCAAGATCTTCAGTACTATAGCGCAATATCTGAATTGACTGCTGCATCTGTTGGGTCATGGCAAATTTTTGAATCTGCTTTTGAATCTGCCCATATCCATAACTTTGATTGTGGGGCATAAAATTTCACCTATCTTTTCAACTTGTAAATTTGAATTCTTTCTTGTAGAATAGTATGAGTAATTGCGCCGCTAGTGTAATGGATCGCACGCAAGATTCCGGTTCTTGTAATGTGGGTTCGACTCCCACGTGGCGCATAGTATCTATTGGTGATTATAAAGGCTTACCGCTTACAAAACAACTATTAGCGAACAGCAACGTGCTTAAAATACGTCCAGCAAGTTTTACTATTATTTTGAAGGTGGCAATATATTATTGCTTTTATAGTAGTCCACAAAGATAAATTGATAAAATCTATACAACCTCAATGAAGCAAGGGAGTGCTTGCAAAACTTGAACATGCAAATCAAGTTTTGGAGGTGCTTTTTTGATTCGTAATTATGCTTACATCTTAAAGCCGAAACATGTTTATTCACAATAAATAGCTGAGCTGGTCAAAGTTTAACTTTTGCTCCAGTCCCTCATTTTTTTAATAATCAGATGCCTGCCTTATAAAAGAAGCTTTAAAATTATTCAAAGCTTCTTTTATAACTGCTGCCTAGATCACAATTATTTCAAGTCCTGCCTTTTTATTTGACCTTTTTTGACCATTAAGTTAAACTAGCAATACAAACGTTTGAGTGCTACACTTAAAACGTTAAATTATAGTTTGAGGGGGTCGTCGTTCAATGAATTTAGTACCTACTGTTATTGAACAATCAGCACAAGGCGAACGTGCGTATGATATTTACTCAAGACTTCTAAAAGATCGCATTATCATGCTTTCTGGAGAAGTCAATGATGACATGGCTAATGCTATCATTGCACAATTGCTGTTCTTAGATGCACAGGATTCAGAAAAAGACATTTACATTTATATCAACTCACCAGGTGGCAGCGTGTCTGCTGGATTGGCAATCTATGATACGATGAACTTTGTTAAAGCAGATGTTCAAACGATCGTAATGGGGATGGCTGCTTCTATGGCAAGTGTCCTTTCAACTGCTGGTACAAAGGGCAAACGTTTTGCATTGCCTAATTCAGAAATTATGATTCATCAACCATCAGGTGGCGCACAAGGTCAAGCAACTGAAATTAATATTGCCGCAGAACACATCTTAAAAACTCGTAAACTTGTCAATAAGATTTTGGCAGATGGTTCTGGTCAAGATATTAAAAAAATTAATCGCGATACTGAACGTGATAACTTTATGACTGCTCAACAAGCCGTTGATTATGGTTTGATTGATGGCATCATGGAAAACAAAAAGAATCTAAAATAAGATAATAAACTGAGAATGTGGAATACGTCGAGAAATGTGACTTATAAAACACGTTTATTCGTAAAAAAATAGAAAGACAGGCTCAAAAAGTTAATTTTTGACTCTGTCTTTCTATTTTTTACCTTAATATCATACCAATTCACTTATTTCAGTGGTCAAATTTTACCGACTTATGTCATACGCCCTTTAATATTTCATTACCATTTCTTAATTGTTCAGCCAATTCATTTATTTTCCGTAATCGATGATTGACTCCTGATTTAGAAATTGGTCCATTTTCTACCAAATCCCCCAGCTCTTTTAAACTAACTTCTGGATGTGCCAATCTTGCACGCGCAATATCTTGAATCTTGGGCGGTAACTTGTTAATTCCATAATTTGCATCAATAAATCCAATATTCTCAATTTGATGCTTTGCCGCATCAGCCACTTTATTCATATTAGCATTCTCGCAATTAACAATTCGGTTGACTGAATTGCGCATGTCGCGCACAATTCTAATGTCCTCAAACTTGAGCATTGCGCTTGTAGCCCCAACTAAGGACAAGAAATCTGCAATTTTTTCTGCCTCTTTTAAGTAAGTAATATATCCACTACGTCTTTCAGTCTTACGTGCGTTCAACCTATAGCGGTTCATTAAGTCACAAATTACATCATTTTGTTCCTCATATAGTGAATAAATTTCTAAATGATAACGACTTGTTTCTGGATTGTTTACCGAACCCGCTGCCAAAAAAGCTCCTCTTAAGTATGATCTGACTTTTGCATCATCTTCTAAAAAATTAAGAGGGACTCCCGTCTTCAACTGAAAACCATCAAGTATATCAAGATCTCTTAATACTTGTTCACTACCTGTTTTTAGACGAACAATGTACAAATTATTTTTCTTGAGCTTCATCTTTCTTCTCACTAATAATTCGCTTTCAACCTCATAAAACTTTTTCAGCAGCTGGTATATTCGCCGAGCAATTGCAGGATTTTCTGTTTGAACATTTAATACAAAATGATGGTTTACAAGGCTCAAAGATCCGTTCATTCGAATTAATGCCATCAATTCAGCCTTTGCATTTCCAAAATGAACCTCAAGTGTTGTCAATTCTTTTTTCACATCACTGGCGTAAGACATGCAGCCACCCCCTCTAAATTTTCTAGTTCAATTTACTATCCATCCAAGACAACGGGCGACTCGTTAAACCAAGTAATTCATCAACAACCTGTCTACCATTATGAAATACCCCATGATTTCTGAGTTCTAAAAAATTATTGGAAACTACCCTACATCCTAAATTGCGCAGACCATTAAAATCATGCTTGACTTGGTACAAGTATTCATCATATTTTTGCTGATCCATGTAATCATCCGGCACAGGTTCAGTATTGACAAAAACCGTGTCAATAAAATTCATTCCTAAATGCTGGTGTAAGACACGCACATGATCCGCATCTGTAAAGTGCTCTGTCTCACCCTTTTGTGTCATAATATTGCAAATATAAATTACTTCTGCATTCGTTTTGCACACAGCCTCACCAACATTTGAAATCATCAAATTAGGCAAAATACTGGTAAATAGGCTACCCGGTCCTAAGACAATTTGATCTGCTTCCATTATGGCATTGATTACTTCTGGAACTGCTTCAGGGATTGCATTATTTGATCTCGAAACCCAAACCTTATCAATTGTTTTTCCTGCAGCCGAGATCTCCGATTCTCCAACGATTACTGAACCGTCTGTAAATCTTGCATTGAGAACTAATGGATAGTTGGATGCAGGATAGACATGACCTTCTACTTTCATCAACTTTGTAAGTTCCTGAACTGCACTAAAGATCCCACTGTTGTTCATTTCTGATAGTGCAGCAATTATCAAATTACCAATTGCATGTCCTGAGAAAAATTGATCCTTAGAATCGAATCTATACTGAAAAATATTCTTATAGATTTCAGGTAAATCAGATAACGCTACTAGCACATTGCGTATGTCACCTGGAGGAACTACATTGATATAATCCCTAATAATACCAGACGAGCCGCCATCATCAGCTACGGTTACGACTGCCGTAATATCTGCATTTTTTCTTCTTAAAGCTTTCAAAATTACTGGGAGGCCAGTTCCACCACCAATAACAACAATATTCGGACGCCGTTTTCTTAATAAGTGTTTCGTCATGAGCGATTGACTGTCTCCTTCCGCCGTGCAATATCGCGATGTGAAATTCTTACGGGATAATTTTCTTTCAGTGCCTCTCCGATTCTTTTTGATAAGGCTACTGAACGATGTTGTCCTCCAGTACATCCAATTGCAATTGTTAAACTTGTCTTTCCTTCATCCTTGTACCCAGGAATGATTGTCTGTAGTAATGTAATAAATTGCGTATAAAATGCTTCAGTTTTATCAGAATTCATTACATAATCGTAGACATCTTTGTCTAGACCTGTCTTCTTCTTTAAAGCATCAATGTAATATGGATTTGGCAAGAATCTTACGTCCATAACAACATCAGCATCTATAGGCACACCATATTTGAAACCAAATGACATGACCTCAATATGAAATGCCGTCTCTGAACTAGTTTCAAAATTATGGAAAATCTCTTCACGCAATTGTCTAGGTGTAAGCTTGCTAGTATCCACTACAATTTGAGCTTTCATCCGCATATCTCGTAAAAGATCCCGTTCAAGATTGATTCCATCCATTAATCTGCCTTCCATCGCAAGTGGATGAGATCGTCTTGTTTCCTTATATCGAGCAACCAACTCTTCATCAGATGCATCCAAAAAAAGAATTTTTGTATCTATAAAACTATCATTATCTAGATTTCTTAACAATTCAATTATCTCGTCATAAAACGCTCGTGATCTTAAATCAATTACAAGTGCAACCTTGTTAATTTTGCCTGATTCACGAACTAACTCCCAGAATTTAGGCAATAAAGATGGTGGCATATTATCAACGCAAAAATAGCCTAAATCCTCAAAGCTTTGCACCGCTACAGTCTTTCCAGCGCCGCTCATTCCAGTTACTACAACAAGTTTTAATGGCTCTTTCATTTATCCAAACCCCCATTAATTAACCTTTCGCCATTATAACATACCGGGCATGTCATAGCGACTTTTTATCAGTTTCGCCAAATGTTACCCTAAAAAAACAGACAATAACAAATTCAATAATCTGCTACCGTCTGCCCGAAATATTATATTCCTAATCTAAACCACTTTACGCTCAAAGGCATCAGATGAAATTCCTTCAGCAAGAATCTTCTTGCACCATTCTTTGGCGGAGAAAAGTGAATGATCGCGATAATTACCACAACTAGTAATATCAGTCCCTTGAACATCGTCCCAAGTAGAATCAACAATCTGTGCTAGTGAACCCTTTAATGCTCTTGCAACATCTGCTGTGTCTTGTTCGCCCCAGACAATAAGATGAAAACCTGTACGGCATCCAAATGGCGAACAATCAATCACACCATCCATCCGATCGCGTAGATATCCCGCTAACATATGTTCAATCGTGTGCAGTCCTGCAGTTGGAATTGCATTTTCATTTGGTTGTACCAATCGCAAATCATAATTTGAAACCTTGTCACCCTTTTTACCTTCTTCAACTGTAATTAATCGCACATAAGGTGCTTTGACAGCTGTGTGATCCAGTGTAAAGCTTTCAACTTCTGCCATCATTAAACAACTCCAATCTAATTGTAATTAACCTTAACTCTAGCATTTTACTAATAAAAATCAATACCTATTGATCCTTATATCTATTCAATACCATTTTAAGATATTTACCTGTGTAACTTGCCGGATTCTCTGCAAGGTGTTCTGGTGTTCCGGTACCAATGACTGTACCACCGCCCGCACCACCTTCTGGTCCGAGATCTATTAAATAATCTGCTGTTTTTATGACATCTAAATTATGCTCAATTACCAAAACAGTATTTCCTGAATCAACTAGACGCACTAAAACACGTAACAAGTTCTTAATATCATCGGTATGTAGCCCTGTAGTTGGTTCATCCAAAATATAGAAAGTCTTGCCATCTGACTTGCGGTGCAGCTCCGAAGCAAGCTTCATTCTTTGTGCTTCACCTCCAGATAAGGTTGTCGCTGGTTGTCCTAATTGGACATATCCTAGACCCACATCGACAATTGTCTGCAATTTTCTTTTAATTTTGGGAATCGCACTAAAAAATTCAAGTGCCTCCTCAACCGTCATGTTCAATATTTGTGCAATGTTTTTCCCCTTATATTCAATCGCAAGCGTTTCAGAATTATAGCGTGCTCCGTGACACACTTCGCATGGTACGTACACGTCAGGTAAGAAATTCATCTCAATTTTGATGATGCCATCACCCTTGCAAGCTTCACACCGACCGCCTTTGACATTAAAACTAAAACGTCCTTTACTATAGCCGTGAACTTTTGCAGCATTTGTCTGCGCAAAGAGATCACGTACATTATCAAAAACACTCGTATAAGTAGCAGGATTACTGCGAGGAGTTCTCCCTATTGGGCTTTGATCAATATTAATAACTTTCTCAAGTGCTTCAGTTCCAACAATTGCCTTGTACTTACCTGGCTTTTCAGAATTATTATTTAATTTCTGCGCTAAAGCTCGTTTTAAAATCATATTAACTAATGTCGACTTACCAGAACCAGAGACACCTGTAACTGCAATAAAAGTACCCAATGGAAAATCAACGTCAATATTTTTCAAATTATTTTCACTAGCACCTTCAATAGTAATTCTTTGTCCATTACCCGTACGCCTTTCTTTGGGCACTGGAATATGCTTCTTACCTGACAAATATTGACCAGTCAATGATTTAGCAGTCCGCGCAACTTGTTTTGGTGTCCCTGCTGCCATTACTTCTCCACCATTACTGCCCGCACCCGGTCCGATATCAATCAAGTAATCAGCAGCTCTCATTGTATCTTCATCATGTTCTACAACTATCAAGGTATTACCCAAGTCTCTCATTTTCTTCAACGAATCTATCAAGCGATCATTATCTCTTTGATGCAATCCGATTGAAGGTTCATCAAGAATATATAAAACACCTGATAAATTCGAACCAATCTGTGTTGCCAATCTGATTCGCTGCGCCTCACCTCCAGAGAGAGTTCGCGCTGAACGACTAAGTGTCAGGTATGCGAGGCCAACATTAATCAAGAATGTCAAGCGATCTCTAATTTCTTTTAAAATCGGCTGTGCAATTGCAGTATCTTGAACATTAAATTTCAAATTTTTGAAAAAATCTAACGCAGCTTCGATATTATCTTCGGATACCTGCCCAATATGTTTCCCGTCAATCTGCACCGCAAGTGCTTTACGATTTAAACGATATCCTTGACAAGTCTGACATGTCAGACTTGTCATGTATTTACGCATTACATCCCTAGTAAAATCACTGTTTGTTTCGTGATAACGCCTTTCAATATTTGGAATGACGCCTTCGAACTTAGCATCAACATCCCTAACTCCTCCGAAATCATTTTCATAGTGGAAATGGAATGTTTTCTCGCCTGCACCATATAATACAATTTCCTGATCTTTTTTAGGCAATTTATCAAATGGTACGTTCATCTCAATATTAAATTCCTGACACATTTGTTCTAGCATCATTGGATAATATTGTGAACTTATCGGATTCCAGGGCTCAACTGCACCTTCCTTGAGCGTCTTTGAACTATCTGGAATTATTAAATCAAGATCTACCTCAAGCTTCATTCCCAAGCCATCACATTCTGGGCAGGCGCCAAAGGGAGCATTAAAGGAGAATAGTCTAGGCTCTAATTCACCAATCGTGAAGCCACAATACGGGCATGCAAAGTTTTCAGAAAACTGTAATAGTTTATCATCGCCAGTATCAGCGCTGGCATACCCATCTGATAGACGCAACGCCGCTTCAAAAGAATCAAATAGACGTGACCTGATTCCTTCCTTAACAACCACACGATCTACAACTACTTCAATTGTATGCTTCTTGTTTTTATCTAGGTCCAGCTTATCCCCAATATCTAGAATTTCACCATCAACACGAACCCTTACGAATCCATCTCGCTTGACCTTCTCAAAAATTTTTTTGTGCTGTCCCTTTTTTTCACGAATAATTGGCGACAAAATCTGTACTTTCGTTCTTTCCGGTAGTGATAGTATTTTATCTACCATCTGTTCAGGAGATTGGCTTGTAATCTCATGACCATCATTTGGACAATATGGTGTCCCTACACGTGCCCATAAAAGACGAAGATAATCGTTAATTTCTGTGACAGTTCCTACTGTTGAACGCGGATTTTTTGAAGTTGTTTTCTGATCAATTGAAATGGCTGGCGATAAACCATCAATCGAGTCGACATCAGGTTTATCCATTTGTCCTAAAAATTGGCGGGCATATGCTGACAAGCTCTCAACATAGCGCCTTTGTCCCTCAGCATATAATGTATCAAACGCAAGCGAACTTTTTCCTGAACCAGATAATCCTGTGATAACAACCAGCTTGTCCTTAGGAATTGTCACATCAATATTCTTCAGATTGTGAGCTCTTGCACCATGAATAACAATCTTATTTTGTGCCAAAGTATCTTCCTCTTTTCTATTTTATGCGGGCCTTTAATTCAATAATGGTATCTCTCAATGTCGCAGCCTGTTCGAAATCAAGTTGTTTAGCTGCTGATCTCATTTGTTCTTCTAATTTAGCCAACATCTCTTTTTGGTCATCTTTCTCCATATCATAAAATTCAAGTTCCGTAAATGACTGCTTCTTTTTACCGCCTTCTGCAGGTTTTGTAATCGAAATCAAATCGCGAACCTTCTTCTTGATAGTTTTTGGAGTAATGTGGTGCTCTTCATTATAATTTTCTTGAATTGCACGTCTTCTTTTTGT
Organism: Liquorilactobacillus sp.; assembly: GCF_047719775.1. Classification (NCBI taxonomy): domain Bacteria; kingdom Bacillati; phylum Bacillota; class Bacilli; order Lactobacillales; family Lactobacillaceae; genus Liquorilactobacillus; species Liquorilactobacillus sp. Next base: position 83,422 of record NZ_JBDNTS010000004.1, on the reverse strand, counting down.
TTCATCGATTGCGCCTTGCATTGAATCCGTAATTTTGTCAGCATACATGATCACACGACCATTCTCATTTCGTGCAGCACGACCAATTGTCTGAACCAATGAGCGCTCACTTCTTAAGAATCCTTCTTTATCAGCATCAAGTATTACAACTAGTGAAACTTCGGGAACATCAATCCCTTCTCTTAACAAGTTGATCCCAACTAAAACATCAAAGCGCCCCAACCTTAGATCTCTGATGATTTTTGTCCGTTCTAAAGTTTTTATGTCCGAATGTAGATATTTTCCCTTAATCTGTAATTCCTTAAGGTAATCCGATAGGTCTTCCGCCATTTTTTTAGTCAGTGTGGTTACAAAAACTCGCTCTTTGCGTTCAATTCGTTTGTTAATTTCACCGACCAAGTCATCCATCTGCCCCATAATTGGTCTGACTTCAATTATCGGATCTAATAGCCCAGTTGGTCTGATAATTTGTTGTACTATTTTATTTGTCTGCTCTTGCTCATAAGGCCCTGGTGTAGCCGACATATAGACAATCTGATTTACATGCTGCTCAAATTCATGCAATGTTAATGGTCGATTGTCAATTGCACTTGGTAATCTAAATCCATAATCAACTAACATTTGCTTGCGTGCACGATCGCCATTATACATTCCCCGCACCTGTGGCATTGTCACATGAGACTCATCTACCACTAATAAAAAATCTTTTGGGAAGAAATCTAGCAATGTATAGGGTGGTTCCCCAGATTTTCTTCCATCCATATGTCGTGAATAATTCTCAATTCCGGAACAATACCCCATCTCACGCAACATCTCAATATCATACGTTGTTCTTTGCTCCAGACGCTGTGCCTCTAATAACTTGTGCTGATCTTTTAATTCAGCCAGACGGACTTGCAGCTCTTCTTGGATTCCATCGATGGCCTTCTCCATAATATCTTCGTTTGTCATAAAGTGAGTGGCAGGAAAAATTGAAACATGTTCTCTTTCTGCCACAATTTCACCTGTAAGTACATCAACTTCACGAATACGATCAATCTCATCTCCAAAAAATTCAATACGCAATGCTCGCTCGTCGCGTGAAGCCGGGAAAATTTCAACAATATCACCATGTACACGAAATCTTCCACGTTGAAAATCAATGTCATTTCGTTCAAATTGTATATCGATTAATTGCCGTAGTAATGCGTCTCGTTCCAATTCTTGTCCCACGCGTAAGGATAGCGTATGTTTTTGATATTCGTTTGGATCACCTAATCCAAAAATAGAAGAGACAGAGGCAACAACAATCACATCATTTCGTTCCAACAATGAACTAGTTGCAGAATGTCGCAACTTATCAATTTCATCGTTAATACTTGAGTCCTTTTCAATATAAGTGTCACTCGAAGGTACATATGCTTCAGGTTGATAATAATCATAATAGCTGACAAAGTACTCAACTGCATTATTCGGAAAAAATTCTTTAAATTCACTGTATAATTGTCCAGCTAGTGTCTTATTGTGAGCCAAAACAAGGGTAGGTTTATTAACGTTTTTTATTACGTTTGATATTGTAAATGTTTTGCCTGTTCCCGTTGCCCCCAAAAGGATCTGGGCCTTCTCTCCTTCTAGAATTCCTGAAGAGAGCTCCTCAATCGCTTTTGGCTGATCACCTGTGGGTTTATATGCAGAAACTAGTTCAAATTGACGATTGTCTTGTCGTTCAATCATTCATCCTACCCCCTAATTAATAAATGAAAAAGGCGTGGATAATGGTTTTTATTACCCATTATCACGCCTACTCATTTTACCATATCGAACATACTTTCGTACACCTTTAAGAATTCAATTCTGAATATTTTTCTATCATCTCAGTTCTCATTGTTTTCAGTGCCTTCGTCCAAAAAACATCATATAAGTCTGGATTCTTTAAACGCAAGCATGCCTTCGGTAAAGATTTAGTCATTTTTTTTGAAAGATTTTTAACTTCATTTGTAGCTGGTTCGCAATAAACCAAACTACCCTTATCGAAAATCTGAATCATCAATGGTTCTAACTTAAAATTATTAATTTTTTTCTTCTGCTGCGTCTTGTTTGGGTCAGAGCTATACACACTACCTTCGTTTAAATTCAGCTCACCAAACAACCCTAATAAATCTCCTACAGCTTTGCCATTATTATTGTATAATCGATAAAGTTTCTTAAATCCGGGGATTGTTGTCTTCTCAATCGTGTTACTCAATTTAATTTTTGGTGTTATCTCACCATCAACCTGTGTCGCAACAAGTTTATACACACCACTTAATACTGGATCAGACGACGCTGTTATTAGCTTTTCACCAACTCCGAAGCTATCAATCGTAGCCCCTTCCTCTAAGACATTCTGAATAACATCTTCATCCAGAGCATTTGAAACAGTGATTGTTGCATTCTCAAAACCTGCTGCATCCAACATCTTTCTGGCTGTTTTTGTCAAAAAAGTAATGTCACCGGAATCAATTCGAATTCCAATATGATCAGTAATTCCCTTAGCCTTTAATTTTTTAAAAATCTCAATCGCATGCGGTACCCCGGAATTCAACACATCGTAGGTGTCAACCAACAACAGACAGTTATTCGGATAAATTCGGTACCAAGCTTCAAAAGCCGCTCGTTCAGATTTAAAAGACTGAATCCAGCTATGTGCCATAGTACCGAGTGGCGTTAACCCAAAAAGCTTTGCGCTCAATACATTTGCCGTACCAATACAGCCACCAATCACGGCTGCGCGGGCACCAAACATTGCCGCATCAGCTCCTTGCGCGCGGCGTGACCCGAATTCCATTACGGGCCTTCCCTTAGCAACCATACATATCCGCCTAGCCTTGGTGGCAATTAATGATTCATGGTTAATAATATTCAATAACATCGTTTCCAATAATTGTGTTTGAATAAGCGGTCCTCTAACTGTTATTAATGGTTCATTAGGAAAAACAGGTGTCCCTTCTCTAACCGACCATACATCACACTCAAATTCAAATGTTCGTAAATATTCCAAAAATTCTGGCGAAAAAGTTTCAAGTGTTTCTAGATACTCTATATCTGAATCTGTAAACTCTAACTCTCTTAAATATTTGATAACCTGTGCAAGCCCTGCATAAATAACAAGTCCGCCCTCATCTGGTACTTTTCTGAAATATAAATCAAAATAACCTACTTTGCTTGGCTCCTCTTTAAAGAAACCATTGGCCATTGTTAATTCATATAAATCCATCAACAAGGTCAAATTTCGCTGTTCCATCACTTTTCTCCCAACTTGACAAGGCAAAGTCAGATCAAAAATTGCATTGAATCTAAACTCCCTTGTCAGCTACATCTATTTACTCCTAAAAAATCAATATCTAGAAAATAACTCTTTTTACGTTAGATGTCAAGACAGCTGGTTAGTCTAGATAAAGCAAACCTAAATTGGACAATCTCTTTTTAATTTCAAAAAAATCCGCTTCACTATTACATGATATATTGTGTAAATGAATACCTTGCGTCAGGCTGGAAAGTAGCTGATGATTGCCATTCTCAGCTCGGCTCATAAAATCATTGATATCGTGTAATGTTGAAATCCCGAGTGTTCCTACTATTTGACCATATAGACTGTGGTCCACAATAACATCTTCGATCTCTCCACCCATACTAACCACCGTTTCGAGTTCCAAACGAGTCTCTTCAATCGAATGCTGACAAGCCAGTAAGCCATGATAACGAGCTTCTTTTTTCTGGTATTTATATCCACTGACAGTTGCAATAATGGGCTCACCTTTTGCTCTCAGCAAAGCAATATCCCCCACAATTGTTTGCCGCGACACACCATACTTCTTGGCCAAAGTTGTCGCACTAATTAAATCAGAATTTAACACGTCATCTCTTACACTGGCACGTCTTTGTACGTTACTCTTTTTCAATCTTATCACCTGCTTTTTGTCTGGAAAAACAAACGAGACTGAGTCAAAAGTTAAATTTTGATCTAGCCTCGTTTTTGATTCGGGATAAAAGTGCTCCATAATTGAAAATTCTTCGGCCAACTCCAAATTACTAGCAAAAGATGCACAATGCTCATAATTTTTCTTTAGCGCTCAAATTTTATGTGGCAACCAAAAAAAGCCGACTTTTGGGAATCACTACACTACCAACTTATGTTACACTCTTTGTTGCTTAAAGCTTGATAACTACTTTGCAATAAAGCTTTTAATATCATCCTCAAAAGCCTGACGCTTCCGTAGCGATTCTTCTTGTGTACTACCTTGTGTTCCAATATAGAATTTAATCTTTGGCTCTGTTCCTGATGGTCTCACAGCAATCCATGATCCATCCTCTAACAAGTATTTTAAGACATTTGACTTGGGCAGTTCAATACTTGACACATCACCTGCAGCTGTCGTCTTTCTCGAGTTGGCAAAGTCTTCCATGGTAGCAACTCCAACCCCAGCAAAATCAGCAGGTGCAGTCTCCCTAAATTTAGTCATCAAATCTTTAATCTGCTGTGCACCTTCAACACCGTCAAATGTTAATGAAACAGTTTTCTCTGCAAAATAACCAAATTTAGCAAACAATTCCTGCAAACCATCATAGAGGTTCTTCCCCTCACTCTTATAATAAGCAGCAACCTCGGCCAACATCACGAGTGACTGGATAGCATCCTTATCCCTCACAAATGGACGAATCAAATAACCATAACTTTCTTCAAATCCGAACATAAAGCTATGATTATTAGTCTCTTCAAAAAGCTTAATCTGCTCAGCAATAAACTTGAATCCCGTTAAAACATTAATCATTTCAACGTTATAGCTCTCGGTAATTGCAGTCGCAAACTCACTTGAAACAATCGATTTAACCACAGCTGCATTTGCAGGCAATGTCCCTGCATTTTTCCGTGCCGTTAAAATATAATCAAGCATGATTGCTGCTATTTGATTACCTGTCAGCAATTGATATTCTCCTGATGGTTGACGAACTGCTGCTCCTAATCTATCTGCATCAGGATCAACAGCAATCAAAAGGTCTGCATCTTCTTCCTTGCCATGCTTAATGGCTAAGTCAAAAGCAGCTGCGTCTTCAGGGTTAGGTTTCTTGACTGTTGAAAAATCTGGATCTGGTGTTGCCTGTTCAGAAACCATTGTAAAGTTTGAGAAACCTGCACCTTGTAGTGCTTTTTCACCCAATATTGCCCCAGTTCCATGTAATGGTGAGAAAATTAATTTGAGTGTTTTTCCTTCTTTTTTAACTAATTCAGGATTAATCGTAACTTTCTTTACTTCTGCTAAGTATGCGTTATCGACAGCGATACCAATAATCTTCATTAAACCGTTTTCAAGAATTTCAGCTTTATCAGCAACCTTAATGGCAAACAAATCTTGTGCCTGTCTCACGAATTCAGTAATCATGTCAGATTCTTTTGGTGGCATTTGTCCACCATCTTCACCGTAAATCTTATATCCATTGTATTCCTTAGGATTGTGACTAGCAGTGATCATTATTCCTGCATAGGTCTTTAAATGCCGCACTGTAAACGACAACTCTGGAGTTGGACGTAGACTTTCAAAAACAAAGCTGGCAATTCCATGTGCTCCTAAAACACGCGCAGCTTCATGTGCAAAATCCTCCGAATGATGACGAGAATCAAAACTTATTGCAACTCCACGTTTCTTTGTTGCTTCATCAAGTGTATCCATCAATAAAGCGAGCCCTTCGGTGGCCTGACGAACAGTATAGATATTCATCCTATTTATCCCTGCTCCAATTATCCCACGCATGCCCGCAGTTCCAAACTCAAGAGGTGCATAAAATGCATCCTCAAGCACTTCTGCATTATCCTTATTTTGCTTTAACTCTTTTGCTAATTCCTTGTCTAACTCAGGATAGTTAATCCATGTTTGATAAGTTTCTTTCCAACTCACAAAATCACTCCCATTGTTTTTCTAGAATCAGTATACTATATTACCAGCACCTTTTTCCAAAAAACGGACAAAATATTCAATTATTTTTCATGTTTCTTAACAAACATCAATTATTATCATTCTAAGTTCAGCTTAAACAATAAAAAAGAGGCTGAATCAAAAGTTAACTTTTGATTCAGTTCCTCTATTTATTCCGAATAAACGTGTTTCATAAGTCAAAACTCTCCGTCCAACTTCGAATTACTCATAGCAAAGTACTCGCGATGTTCGTAATTTCGAGTTAGTACCCAAATTTTCCCGACTTATGGCACACTCTCTAATCTTAGATTGTTTTTATAATCATTACTCTAGCAATAGTTACTCGAATTCTAATCCTTTAATGTCTCTAGATAGCTATATGCACCTTGACCGGCAACTCCGCCATCGCCGACAGCTGTCGTTATCTGCCGTAATTCTTTCTTTCTCACATCACCAATCGCAAATACTCCTGGAATTTTTGTTTCCATCTTCTCATTAGTTACAATCCAACCTTGCTCATCTGTTATACCAAGGTCTGTAAAGGACTCTGTCATTGGAACTAAACCAACGTAGATAAAAACACCCTCAACAGACACGACTGATTCAGTACCAGTCTTTTTGTCAAGCGTCTTAACTCCTATAACTTTCTTGCCATCACCTTCAATACTTGTTAGCACGGTATCCCAAGTAAACTTTATCTTAGAATTTCCAAATGCCCGCTCCTGCAAGATTTTCTGTGCACGTAGCTTATCGCGCCGATGAACCACATTAACTTCTTTAACCATTTGTGAAAGATATGAGCTCTCCTCAATTGCAGAATCACCCCCACCTACTACCACAACATCACGATTGCGGAAGAAAGCACCATCACAGACTGCACAATAAGAAACACCACGTCCACCATATTCTTGTTCTCCTGGAACACCCAGTTTTTTATATTGTGACCCTGTTGCTATTATTAATGCATAAGTTTCAAATATATCACTATCTGTTTTAATTGTTTTTAGTCCATCCTCAGCAACAGATACTTTTTCAACATTACCATAAGCATATTCGGCATTAAACTGCGTTGAACTTTCATACATTTCTTTTGCCAAATCAGGCCCTAAAATCGACTTGAATCCTGGATAGTTCTCAACCTCTGCTGTATTATTCATTTGCCCGCCGTATATTCCGCGATCAAGCATTAATACTGACAAGTTAGCCCGGGAAGCATATAGCGCTGCCGTCATCCCTCCAGGTCCTGCACCGATTACAACCACATCATATTTTTTCGTCAAAGTCATTACCTTCTCTCATTTAAAATCATACCTACAGTATAACTTACTTTTAATAAGTATTCCATTAAAATGTTTCTTCTTCAGATTTTCCTTCGCGCATCATCAAATCTGCTATCGCAGTCTTTATCGCCTCTCCTTGGTAAACCACGTGGTAGATGGCTTCAGTAATTGGCATTTCAATTTTACGATCTTTTGCTAGCTCATACGCTGCCTTAACGGTCGTCAATCCCTCAATAACCATTCCCATATTATTGACAACATCTTCAACCTTGGCACCTTTACCCAATTGATTGCCAGCACGCCAGTTTCTTGAATGAACACTTGTACAAGTAACAATTAGGTCTCCCACACCGGATAATCCAATAAATGTTAATGGATCTGCACCAAGTGCAATTCCTAGGCGCGCAATCTCGGCTAACCCCCTAGTCATCAAAGCTGCCTTTGCATCATCACCATAACCTAGACCGTTTAGAGCTCCTGCACCAAGTGCAATAATATTCTTAAATGCTGCACCGAGTTCAACTCCAATAATGTCACTATTTGTATACACGCGGAAGTAGTTATTCATAAATATGTGCTGAACGCTTTTGGCAGCTTGCAGATTAGATGACGCTGCAGTAATCAAAGTTAAGTCATGCCGTGCGACCTCTTCAGCATGACTAGGACCAGAAAGTGCAACAATTCCCACAACATGTTCCTGCACTATTTCTTCCGCAATAATTTCAGAAATACGCTTATGTGTATCTAATTCTAATCCCTTGCTAGCATGGACAATAATTGGATGAAGATCCAATTTTTCGATTAATAAACCAACTTTATGGGAGGCTTCTCTCATAGCTTTAGTTGGAACCGCGAGCAATATCAACTCTGCTTCTTTTAAAACCTCTTCCAGATTGGCAGATGCCACCAACTTCTCAGATAGCTTAACATCCGAAAGATAAGCTTTATTAGTATGCTTCAGATTAAGTTCATCAACTTGTTCTTGTCTTCTTGACCAGATTTTTACTTCTTTTCCATTCATAACCAAAATATTTGCAAGAACACTGCCCCAAGAGCCTGCTCCAACAACCGCAACTTTTTTACACAAAAAAACCACTCCTATTTATGATAAGTTTCATCAGTACCATCCAGATACCATGAATCTAACGGTCTCCAATAGCGGCGCATTACTAACCAAACCACAGCACCAAAAAATAATATGACTGATAGCCACTGTGAAACTCTCAACGGTCCAAGCATAAGACTATCTGTACGCATTCCTTCAATAAAGAATCTTCCAAATGAATACCAGATCACATAGGCAAAAAAGACCTCTCCGCGCTTAAACAAATGTTCTCGGTGTCGCAATAACATCAGAAGAACAAAACCTGTTAAATCCCAGACCGATTCATATAAAAACGTTGGCTGATAATATGTTCCAGCGATATTCATTTGTTTAATTATAAAATCCGGTAAATGTAATCCCTGCAAAAAAGATAAAGTAGTTACTCTTCCATGTGCTTCTTGATTCATGAAGTTGCCCCAGCGCCCTATTCCTTGCGCCATAATCACAGTAGGTGCAGCTACATCAAGCATCAACCATGATGAAAATCCCCTTTTTTTACACAGTGTCACCAAAACTATTACAGCTCCAATCAAGCCGCCATATATTGCTATTCCACCATCCCAGATACGATAAATCTGGCTTAAATTCTGCGAGTAATATCCCCACTCGAAAATAACATAATAAACCCGTGCACAAATTATTGCTACTGGCAGTCCCCAGAGAATTAAATCATAAATATTATCTTCAGCAATTCCTCTTTTTTTTCCTTCGCTCACAGAAAGATATGTAGCAATCACCACTGCACTAGCAATAATAATTCCGTACCATCTGACCTCAATTGGACCTAAGGAAAAAGCAACTGGATTTAACACACCCAAAATTGGCATAAATAAAAAACACATCCTTACTTATCTGAATTCTCTTGAATAAGACTATTCAAATTTTGCTCAAACCGTTTTGTTGCATCATATCCCATCGTTCTGGCACGATAATTCATCGCTGCGGCTTCAATGATAATTGCCAAGTTACGCCCGATTTTTACTGGTATTGAGATCTTAGCAATATCTACATCAAAGACTCTTAGCTTCTGTTCGCCAGTTCCTAAGCGATCAAATTGCTTATCAGGATCCCAATTTTCTAAGTGGACAATCAATGAAATATCGGTCTCAGAGCGAACAGCCCCAGCTCCGAAAAGATTCATGACATCAATAATCCCAATTCCACGAATTTCAAGCAAATGCCTAAGAATTTTCGGCGCTTCACCAATAATTGTCTGTTCATCCTTTTGATAAACATCTACCCGATCATCTGCGATCAATCGATGTCCTCTCTTAATCAAATCCAACGCAGTTTCCGACTTACCAACACCAGAATCACCTGTTATTAGGACACCCAAGCCATAAATATCGACTAGAACACCGTGTAGTGACTTTCTTTCTGCCAATTGTGTCTCTAAAAAATCTGTAACCTTGGAAGACAAGCGAGTTGTGGGTAGCTTTGAACGTAAGACCGGTATATTATGCGCCTTGGCTGCTTCATCTAATTCTTCCGGTACAGGCAAATAACGAGAAATTATAAAGCAAGGTGTAACATCTTCTACACACAATTGCTCCATAATTTCTCTGCGTTTTTGTTTATCCATCTTTCTAGCAAATGAAACTTCTGTCATTCCAAAAAGTTGAATACGTTCTGCTGGATAATAATCAAAATACCCTGTCAATTCAAGACCTGGCCTTGATATATCACTTGTAGTTACCATTTTTGTGCTTAGATACTTGCCACCTGAAAATACCTTCATCCCTGTTGCTCTAACTAAGTTCTCAACACTCACCATATCACTCACTTAAAAAGCCCTCCCAAAAATTTAATTCTTCTAATCAAAAAGCTTTCTCTAACGCTTGAAATAATTCGTTACTACAATATTTACCAAACTAAGAATTAAAGCTAACAAAAAAGCAGCACCGAAGTTCGCAAATGCAAACGAACTGCCAACTAAATAAGAAGTCAATTCAAGCATGAAACCATTGATAACAAAGTAAAATAGCCCCAGAGTCATAAAAGTAATCGGTAATGAAAAAAGCAGTAATATTGGCTTCACAAACATATTAAGCAGTCCTAGGATAATTGCTGCAAGAAGCGATATCCAAATACTGGACACATGAAATGCCTGCGGGAAAAAACCAGCCGCTGAAACAAATATTACCGCATTAACCAAGGCCCCACGCCAAAAAGACATCTATAATTCCTCCATAATTTTAATTTAATGGATATCCTTTTCATGAACATCCTTAAGAACCTTCCGTGAACTTTTTCTTTTTTCCTGTGGATTGTCTTGACTCCCTTTTCTAAACAGCACAGAAAATAAACTGCTTTCCTCAGATGGAATTAAGACAGTACACATTAAATAAATACCCACAATCAAAAACGTAATATGCGGTATAACTGCTAAAACGATAAAAATCACTCTCAAAATCCAAGGATTAATACCAAAATACTTAGCTATCCCGCCACATACACCAAAAATAACTCGATTATCTGATCGTCTCATTTTTTTACTAGCCTTCACAGCTGCTTCTCCTCCTAACAAATAAATAGGTCTTCTATCAGAATTTTACAGTGTCATAAGATGTTTAGCAAATTATGTAAAAAGGAGCCTTCAAATTTAATAAAAAATAAATTTTAATATTGTCTAGTATTTGGGTTCAACTCAACAATTTCTCCTCTCTTGAGAAAAATTATCCACTCACAAACATTGGTTACATAATCGCCAATGCGCTCTAAATAAGTAGCAACCAAAGTATAATATGACCCACTAATAACCAAGTCAGAGTCCTCTTGCATTATCGTAACACATCTCTTCCTGATTTTCCTAAGCTCCTCATCTAAAAATAAATCATCCTTTGCAATTCTAAGAGCTCTTTCTTCACTCTTTTTCATATAAGCATCGAGTACACTCTGAAACATTTGGCAGACATATTCACCCATCTTAGCAGTCTCAACCTCTATTTCAGCAATTCTTTGCCTTCCTTTTATATTCACGGTAGCATGACTGATACTCACAGCATGATCCCCAATTCTCTCAATATCAGAGCTCGCCTTTAAAATAGTAATAACATCTCTTAAGTCCTCAGTTACTGGTTGATACAATGCAATTAACTCAAGGGTCATCTTCTCTAAATCATTTTCACAATTATTTATCACAAGGTCCTTTTCAATCACAGACTCTGCAAGTTCCTTATCATGATTCACGAAAGCCTTAGTTGCGCGAAGTACCGCCTCATTGACCATCATACCTAATTCCGCAAATCTAACGTGTAACCTTTTCAACTCATCGTTAAATGTTTTACGCACACTAACGCCTCCTTTTCTTATAATTTTTATCAGAGAAAATATTCCAATTATTTATTAGGTTAGATTCTATACTTTTATTAAAACATACGCAATCCTTAGTAATAATTCACTCTACAAAAAAAGGCCGCAACAAAAAACAATTCTTTGTAACAGTCTCTGGATTAATAACTCATCTAGCTTGCAAGGATTTCTTTACGCTTTTTGTACATCTAATTCTATCGGAAATTTTATTATGAACTTAGACCCAACACCAACCTGACTTTCTAACATAATCTCGCCATTCATTGCCGCAACATACTCCTTAACGACAGATAGTCCCAGTCCTGTTCCTCCGCTATCTCGTGAACGCGAGACATCAATTCTATAGAAACGTTCAAAAATCCGCTCTTGCTTGTCTTGCGAAATTCCATAACCATTATCTCGAATACTGATGCTCCAACTTTTCTCATCAATTGAACCATCAATCCAAATTTTTCCTTGAAAACTATTATACTTGATTGCATTTTGAATTAGATTATCAATGACATGTCTCAATTTATTCTGATCCATACTAACCACATATTTCTCGGATATTTCCAAAAAGACCATAATTTTCTTTTTTTCCAGCTGGGGCTTAAATGTCTTTAAAAGTTCAGCCACATAGACCCTTAAATTAATTTCCTTCAAATTCAATTCTGTGTTTGCATCAATTCTTGCTAAGGATAAAATATCTTCAACTAATTCTGTTAGTTTCAGACTTTCCTTATGAATAATTGCCAAAAACTCCTTTAGAGCCTGCTTGTCTTCCATTGCACCTTGCAGTAAAGTTTCACTGAATCCGGTTATCGCTGTAATCGGAGTCTTCAACTCATGGCTGACATTTCCTACAAAATCCAACTGCATTCTCTCAATTTCTTTTAACTCTGTAATATCATACAACAGCACCATCACTAAAAGACGGTGCTTGCTGACCGGAACATAAACAACATGCGCATCAACAACCTTATCTGTTAAATCAAGTCGAATTTCACTATGCTGATCTTCCTGTGAAGAAAACGCAGCCTCAATCAGACGACTCAAATCGTATGTTCTAATTTCATTAATGTAGATTTGCCCTTGTAAATTCATTTCACGTCCCATCAAATCACTCATGGCGTGGTTACTCATATAGATCTTCCTGTCCTGATCAAGAATCATTACACCAATCGTAAGATATTCAATCAGCGAAAAGTAACCTCGTTGCTGAACCGTAAAGTTCTTGGTGAAATCATGTTGTCTATTCTCAAGCCTGTTGATTGTCCGCGAAATTTCATATAGTGGATCACTGGGCTCAAGCAAAATATGACCTGGTTTTTTTCCTTCAGTAATATCGTTTAACTTCTGCGAAAGTAACTCCAACTCTTGCTTGCCTTGTTTATATCTAATATACCTAAAACTTACCTCAACTCCAGCCAATAAGGCTGCAAAAATAATAATCAATAGGCCTTCACTGGCACCTAAAATTTCCTTTAAGCTTGTACCCTTCTCGGTCGTAAGAATCGAAAGTAGCGTATATATAACCGCAATTATTATAATAAAATCAATAATAAATGCCCTAATTATCTTGATTGCTTTCACCTTCAAATCGATATCCAAATCCTCTGACAGTTTCTATATAACTTGGTTTTTTGGGGTTCTGCTCAATCTTCTCCCGCAAATGGCTGACATGCATGTCTACCATTCTAGTTTGCCCAACATAATCGAATCCCCAAACACCATTTAAAAGCTTATCACGACTTAATACCCGGTGTTTTCTTTTTATAAAATATGCAAGTAATTCAAATTCTTTAGGTGTTAGTTTAACTTTCTCTCCATTCTTCGTAACAGAATAATTTACTAAATCGACCGAGAAGTCTGGAAAATGATAAACTTCTTCTGGTTCCACTTCGCTTTCTATCCTATCTTTGGTAGCAAGATTGTTATCAGGAACTTCCTCAGTTCTTCGAGCAATGGCCTTTATTCGTGCTATCACCTCTCGTGGTGAAAATGGCTTGGTCAAGTAGTCATCGGCACCAAGTTCAAGTCCAATAACCTTATCATACTCTTCACCTTTTGCCGTCAAAATCATAATAGGTGTTTTTACTTTTTCCTGTCTTAATCTCTTAGTAATTTCCAACCCATCCATCTTTGGCAGCATTAAATCCAATAAAATAAAATCGAATTTGAAATTACGCCCCTTATCAAACCCAGTCTGTCCATCAAGTGCAGTGTCAACCTCATAACCAGCCTGTTCCAGATTATACTTCAATAATGTTACTATAGACATTTCATCATCAACTACAAGTATTTTTTTCACTACATTCCCTCCAAAGAATTAATGAAACAATATTACCCCGATTTCGTGTGGTGAATTCGCAAAAATTGCACTCTCGGTTAATTTCAATTGACCTTCATATGTTCTAACTTTTAATTTGCAATACGCTGAATTCTTTTGCAACGCCTCATAAAACTCTGACTCTGTTGTGACAGAAATTCCATTACACGTAATGATTACATCCCCGATTTCCAGATTCATCTTTGCAGCAGGGGTTTCAGGTTGAATTGCAACGACTCGAATTCCATCGTGAGTTTCAGCATACCATTTGCCCCTTCTCTTCATCCTTGCATACCTTTGCACAAAGCGCAAGGTAACTACCAAAAGTAATATGACAAATACAAAGATTCCAGTAACCGGGACCAGGAACCCTAATACCGTTCCAACTACAGCGATAACAAGTTCCTCTCGCGTGTTAACTTTCGCCCCTTGTAACTCTGACTCAACCTTGTTACGCCAAAGTCTTAGTGTCCAAGAAATCCATAACGGTAAAACAAACAATGTAAATGATTGCCCACCAACGTTAAAGACAGGCCAAAATGAAATAACACTGTGTATAAGGTCCCCAGGCACAAGAACAATCAATGGCAGAACTGTTTGGTCTTTCAAAGAATACCTAATTAATCTTCTGCCACGCTTTCCGTTATATACTTTTGGCTGAAAAAAGCCCTGCTTGTAGCTTCTTAACATTATTAATTTCGTCAAATAAAAAATTGATAAAATTGCAAAAACAACACCTGGTTTAATCCCATCCAAAAATTTCAAGCTTGCCGGGATAGTTAATTTGTTACTAAGCAGTTGTAAACTAGATATTCCTATTGTACTTCCAGTAAAAAGTAATAACAAAACAGTATTCAAATCTATGTATAATGACAAAACAATACCAATAACTGCAACTCCCATATAAATAAAAATCCACTGTTTTGTAAGTTCCAGTCCTAATAAGATAGTAATGCTCGAACTTAATAATCCTAATTTGAACGCATTTTTTATATAATAGCGTCCCTCAAAAAAATCATTATTTATTGCTGTTCTAAAATATTTCCGTTCATTTTTTATTCTTCTCAAATAACCAAAAAAAATTACCATTAGGCCAAACAAAACAACTGGATTTAGAATAAGCAGCATCCCAAAAAATATAAGCTCCACCTTAATCACCCTCCCAAGCTACTTAATATCCATAGTTTATAGTATAACAATATATTATGATTAGTACAAAAAGTAACAAATTACGCAGCTAGCAAATCTCTAAAATCAAGGACTTGATTAAGCCCAAGAAAAGAGGATGTACTATGGTGAAGTGCATTACAAAATTTGAACACTAACACGATTACGAACATGGCATATACTTTAATTAGCTCAGAATTTTGATTTGTATAACATGTTTACTCAAAATAAAAAAAGTTAGGTCAAAATTTAGCTTTTGACCTAGCCCTTTCAATGATTACGTATAAATTAGTTCTACAATCCATCTTACTCTTATATCATGCTGTCACAATTGTACAACTTCAATAAAAAATATATCCGACAGTTCTAAAGCTTTTATCACCTATTAAATTCACTGCTACTGCTAAATTCTAAGAAAACGTCTCATTGAAATTCCAGAACCAATTGCGCCAATTACAATCCCAATCAAAATGAGCAGCGTGTCAATCTGAAACAAAAAGACACTTGGGGTCAATAGTCTATATCCTGTACTGGCAAGCGAATTTGAAATAATTCCATAGAGCCATACATACCCGAAATCGACAACAAGAATCGGAATAATCGCACCAAATAATCCCGTCCAAGCTCCTTCAAGAATAAAAGGCCACCTAATAAAGCCATTGGTTGCACCAACCAGACGCATAATTGCAATTTCGTTTTTCCGTGATAGAATTGTAATTCTAATTGTATTAGAAATTAAGAAGACGGCAACAAAAAGCAATAACAAGCTTATGGCAATTCCCCATCTTTGAATGTTGTCAACAATATTGAACAGTTTTTTTGCAGAAGCTCCACCATATTTTGCATCGTAAACATGCTTCATCTTCTTTGCTTCTTTAGCAATTTTAACCGTTTGCTCCGGTTTCTTTGCACTCACAACAAAAACATCATTTAACGGATTATCATCACCGCCGAAAAGCTTGAATTCTTTCCCATAACTACCAATTACATTTTTGAGTTCTTGCTCTTTACTAGAAAATTTAATTTTGCTGACTGAATGAAGCTTCACTAGGTCCTGTTTTAGTTTTGCTTCTTGTTTATTAGTCGTCCCACGATTAATAAGAACTCTGACCTGCACATCATTTTCAACATCAGAAGCAACTTTGTTAACATTCATTAGAATTGAAAATAAAATGCCAACCAAAAGAAGGGTCACCGTAACTGCACTAAGCGCAGCAACAGACATCCAACCATTACGTTTTAAGCTCTTCAAGCTTTCAATCACATGTCTTTTAAACGTACTAATCTTCATCTTGGAAAAATCCTCCTTCAGTCTGATCACGAACAATTTTTCCGTCTTCTATTTCTAAAACACGGTGCTTATATTGATCGACAATTTGACTATTATGTGTAGCCATTACAACCGTCGTTCCTTCACCATTAATTCGTTCAAGAATTTCCATTATCCCAGCAGCGGTATCTGGATCTAAATTACCAGTTGGTTCATCAGCAATTACGACTTCAGGTTTGTTAGCAATGGCACGCGCAATTGATATTCTTTGCTGTTCCCCACCTGAAAGTTCATCGGGAAACGCATTTACTCTATCCTTTAATCCCACCAAGTCTAAAACATAATTTACCCTTGTTGCAATTGTTTCTGGATCCTTTTCAATCACTTGCAGTGCATAAGCAATATTTTCAAAAATAGTAAGCTTTGGTAAGAGCTTAAAATCTTGAAAAACAATCCCTAATTCGCGTCTTAAAAATGGAATTTCACTACTTTTAATCTTTTGTAATTCATAATCATTTACTATGATTTCACCAGAAGTAGGATGCTCTTCCCGATACATCATCTTAATAAATGTCGACTTTCCAGCTCCACTGGGACCAATCACGTACACAAATTCACCCTGTCGAATCTTAACACTAAAATCGTTTGCTGCTAAGACTTCATTGGAGTACTTTTTAAACACATGTTTAAATTCAATCAAAAGGATTTTCCTCCTTGTATTTTGATATACCCCAAATATTATATCATTAATACAAAAAGCAATATTGCAGCAACGTTACAATTTAATTTCAATTAGTTTATTATTACGGGTTTCTTAATTGTAACTCGTACTGCAAGAATGCATTTATAAACCCATCTAAATCTCCGTCCATAACACTTTGTGCATTTCCCGTCTCGAAATTTGTCCTGTGATCTTTTACCAATGAATAGGGATGGAATACATAAGATCTAATTTGTGACCCCCAACCGATTTCAAGCTGTTGTCCTTGAATAGCAGCCTTTTTCTTTTCCTGTTCTTCCAGTTTTAGCTGATATAATTTAGACTTTAACATGCTTTCGGCAGTTGCACGGTTTTGAAATTGTGAACGTTGTGCTTGACTAGATACTACGATTCCCGTCGGAATATGGATTAGGCGAACTGCTGAAGATGTCTTATTGATATGCTGTCCACCTGCACCACTGGCACGAAAAACTTCCATCTTAACATCGTCTGACCTCAACTCAACTTCGATATCATCTCCCAATTCAGGCATCACATTGATTGATGCAAATGAAGTATGACGCCTTCCAGCAGCATCAAAGGGTGAGATTCGCACTAATCTGTGAACCCCTTTTTCACTGCGCAAATATCCATAAGCATTGGTTCCCTTAATCATTAATGAAACACTTTTGATCCCTGCCTCATCTCCAGCCTGATAATCTAAAACTTCCACTGAGAAATTGTGCTGTTGTGCCCAACGATCATACATTCGCAGCAACATTGAACCCCAATCTTGTGATTCAGTCCCACCAGCACCTGGATGTATCTCTAAGATAGCATTGCTCTTATCGTACTTACCGCTTAACAAGAGTGTTAGCTGATAACTATTCATCTTCTTCTGTGCACTTTCAATTTTTTCATCCAATTCAGCAATGATCTCTTCATCCGGTTCAAGCTGAACTAATTCCAGAAGAATTTTAAGTTCAGCAAGTTCATCAACCAATTCTTTAAAATTATCATGTTTGATCTTCAATTCATTAGTCTCTTCGATTAATTTTTGAGCTTCATTCTGATTATTCCAAAAATCTGGATTAGCCATTTGCGCTTCATTCTCAGAAATTCTGATATCCAATGCATCTAAGTCAAAGAGACCCCCTAAAGTCTGCGACTTGTTCATTCATTTTTTCGATAATTCGCTTGTAATCACTTATTTCCATTTGTATACCTCTTTTTCTCTATTAATAACTAAAGAGTCTCAACATATGCCAGTAAAACTGAACATGTCAAGACTCACAAGTACTATCTAAATTATTACCGTTTGATATCCTGTCTAATTTCAGCTTTCAAGAATAAGCGGGTAACATCATACTCAATATCCCCAATCATCTGCTCAAACATTCTAAACCCATCCGTCTGATATTCAACTAATGGATTCAATTGTCCATAGCCACGTAGTCCAATAGATTGGCGCAATTGATCCATTTCATCAATATGATCCGTCCATCTTGAATCAACTACTCGTAAAACAACAACTTTCTCAAATTCCAACATTTGCGAAGCATCATATAATTGTTTTTCTTTCGTTGCATAGTTAGCATCTGTACAATCCATCAAGTAATTAACAATTTCTTCAGGCTTTTTGCCTTGCACATCCTTAATTGTAATACTATCTTCATTAACCATCGCACCAATTGCAAAATCAAGAATTGCCTGTAAATTCCAATCTTTCTGTTCCCCTTGTGTATGCATCTGCACAAAATGTTCAACAGTACGCTTAATCATTGCTAGAATAATTGGTTTAAGTGATTTTTCTTCCATAATGACCTGTTGTCTTTGCGCATAAATAACTTCACGCTGTTCCCGCATTACATCATCATATTGCAACACTTGTTTACGCGTATCATAGTTATTCCCTTCTACACGCTTTTGCGCTGATTCAACTTGACGTGAAATCATCTTACTCTGAATAACAGCATTCTCATCCGTAACTTTAAATCGTTCAAGAATTGCCTTTACTCTTTCAGAACCAAAACGCAACATCAAGTCATCCTCTAATGAGAGATAAAATTGTGTTAACCCCGGATCACCCTGACGGCCTGAACGACCACGCAACTGATTATCAATTCGGCGAGATTCATGACGCTCAGTCCCAATAACAGCTAATCCACCAACTTCACGAACACCAGGCCCTAATTTAATATCAGTCCCACGACCAGCCATATTAGTAGCAATTGTCACTGCACCACGCTGACCCGCATTCATAATGATTTCGGCTTCCTTAGCATGGTTTTTAGCATTCAAGACTGCATGCACAATTCCTGCTTTATCCAAAAGTTCTGACAACAACTCAGAAGTCTCAACTGCAACAGTCCCAACAAGAATTGGCTGTCCTTTTTCATTGCGTTCCTTGATATCATCAATTACCGCCGTAAATTTACTCTCTAGAGTCGGATACAGCAAATCTGGGCGATCCTCACGCAGAACCGGTTTATTAGTAGGAATGGAAATAACTTCCATATTGTAGATTTCACGAAATTCCTCTTGTTCGGTCTTAGCAGTACCTGTCATACCAGCAATTTTCCTATACATTCTGAAGAAGTTCTGATAAGTAATATTAGCCATTGTCTTCGTTTCTTGTTGAATCTCAACATGTTCCTTGGCTTCAATTGCTTGATGGAGTCCATCTGAATAACGACGTCCCTCCATAATACGCCCTGTAAACTGATCAACAATTAAAACCTCACCATCAGAAACAACATAATCTTTGTCGCGTAACATTATAAAGTTTGCACGCAAAGCATTATCCAAATGGTGTGTTAATGCAGTATTATCGGGATCATACAAGTTCTCAAGCCCGAAATACTTCTCAGCTTTCTTGATACCTTCTTCATTCAAAGAAGCAGTTTTTGATTCAAGATCAATCTTAAAATCAGCTTCTTCGGTTAAAGTCTTAGCAAAACGATCTGTTCTAGTATATAAAGTTGTAGACTTTTCAGCCTGTCCCGAAATAATCAAAGGGGTCCTGGCTTCATCAATCAAAATTGAATCAACTTCATCGACTATTACAAAATTAAGTGGCCTTTGGACCATATCCTCGCGATAAACAACCATGTTATCACGAAGATAATCAAATCCTAGCTCACTATTTGTTGAGTATGTGATGTCACATTTATATGCATTTCTCTTCTCATCTGGCGATAGATTCGAGACATTCAGTCCAACTGAGAGACCCAGCCAAGAGTACAACTCACCCATCTCTCTTGCATCGCGTGCCGAAAGATACTCATTAACAGTCACGACATGCACCCCTTGCCCAGCAAGTGCATTTAAATAAACCGGCATAGTAGCCGTCAAAGTCTTACCTTCACCAGTCTTCATTTCGGCAATATCACCCTCATGCAAGACTACCCCACCAAAAATTTGAACCCTAAATGGATATAGTCCAAGGACTCTTTTTGCGCCCTCTCGGACAACAGCAAAGGACTCTGGTAGTAAATCATCTAAAGATGTCCCTGCTGCAAATTTTGCCTTTAATTCTGGTGTCTTTGCTTGTAACTCTTCATCACTTAAGGCTGCCATGTCATCAGCGTATGCTTCAACTTTATCAGCAATTTTTCCCAAGCGTTTTAATTCTCTATTGTCACTTTCGACCCATTTTCTTAGGACATTTGCCATGTCATATTTCCTTTCCAAAAAAATCAATATAAAAATTTATCCTGTTATTTAAAAAAACAGTATACCACAATGTATCTTATCATCAATTGCCTTAATTTGAAACAATTATAACAGATTTTAAATTTCAAAAAAAGACGAGCCTATCTCCGAAGAGAACCGCCCGTCTTTTGTGATTAATTTTCTGTAGATTCAATCAAACCATATCTACCGTCTTTTCTGCGGTAAACAATATTAACACCATCTGTCTCTGAATCTTCATAGATAAAGAAGTCATGCCCCAACATATTCATCTGAAGAACAGCCTCTTCACTATCCATTGGTTTCAATGAGAAATGTTTGGAACGAACAATGTCAAAACCATTCTCATTTTCTTCCTTATCATCTTTTACTTGAACACTTGTGAATCCTTTTTCACGTGACTTGCGATTAATTTTAGTTTTATGCTTGCGAATTTGACGTTCTAGCTTATCTGTCACTAAGTCAACACTAGCGTACATGTCTGCCGACGTCTCCTCGGCCCTCAGTACAAGGTACGGTAATGGAATAGTAACCTCAACCTTGGCGGTCTTATCGGAATAGACCTTTAAATTGACATGGGCCGTCGAGTTAGAAGTATCTTCAAAATATTTTTCTAATTTAGTTAACTTCTTTTGAACATAACTCCTGATTGCCTCTGTGACTTCGATATTTTCTCCACGAATATTGTACTTAAGCATAACAAACCTCTCCTTTCACAACTCAACACCATCACTCACTAAAATAAATCAGCAAGCAAATATATGCTATCTTTATTATAAAAGAAAACGTTACAATTAACAAATATTATCCTTAGCTATCTTGCAAGTGTGATTGATTTTATTTCTCTTGCACCTGCATTCTTCATTATTATTGCGGCATGATACAATGTACGACCCGTTGTATAAATATCATCAAGTAATACTATATTTGTCGCTTCAACTTTTACACCACTATGAGTATTCAATATAAATGGCTGACTCATTGTTAAACGCTCTCGCCTATTCAATTTTGATTGCTGTATTTTCTCACAACTTTTTACTACGAGCAAATCTGTCAACTTCAATCCTGAAAACAAAGCTTCAACTTGATTAAACATCCTTATCTGGAAACTCTGAAAAGAAAGTGGAATCGGTACGTACAACCATCCTTTACTATATTTTTTTTGAATAACTGCTTTTAATTCTTCATTGAAGATATTAAAATAATAATAGTCTCCCATAAACTTAAACCTTTCAAAGTATGTCTTCATTGCTTCGTTATACTCATACAATGCGGTATTCCCTAATAAGTCATCATATATTTTTTCCCATTTCTTGCAGTCAACACAAAGCTCTTTCTTATTCATTCTTCTTCCACAACCAGGGCAGTTAGGATGATTAATTAATATCATGAAATTATTGTGGCAATTCTTGCAAAGAAAGCTTTTCCGTGGCTGCTGTAAAGAAAGTACCCATGCAAAATCAAAATATTCATTGATTCTGCCTTGACACATTAAGCAATAATTCATTTTTTATTTTTTCCTTTCAAGTTAAGTGCAACAATTTGCTTCCTTGCATTAACTACATTCCTTTTTTTTCGACTACACAAAAAAACTACATCTCCGTCAGGACACTGAGTACTTCTACCAACCCTACCAGCAATTTGGACAAGAGATGCACTATTGAAAAGCTCGTCATCCGCACCTAAAACTAAAACATTCAGACCGGCAAAAGTTACGCCGCGCTCAAGAATAGTTGTGGTTACCAAATATTGAAAAGCTCCATCTCTCATCTTCTGAACTTTTTCAATTCGTTCCTTATCAGCAGAAAAAACGGTTTCTCCCACACATCTTCCTTTAATAAACTTTTCAATTACAATGTTTACATCTTTTAAAAAATCAATTCGTGATACAAAAATTAGAAAAGGGGCTCCACTATCAATCCAAGTATTTATGGTTTTCCTGATATTATTGCAAATTTTTCCTTTCTGTAATTCCTTTAACCACTTCGACCTGATAATTAGCTTTGGAACAGGCAACTCGTATCCATGATATCTGGAAGGAAGATATTCAACTGCTAATTTTTTCTTCCGTACTTGACTCCTTAAAAAATTAGTGGGTGTCGCTGTTAACATAATTAGTGAACTAACAGGTTTTCTAGCTGAACTAACTGCATTCAGCAGCATTGTATCACCCTTAAATGGAAAAGCGTCAACTTCATCAATGATAAGCATATCAAATGCATTTTTAAAACGTAACAATTGGTGTGTCGTACAGATTACTAATTGTGTATATTCGTATTTTTCTGTCTGATAGCCATGTAAAAGAGCCATTGTAGTGCATGCGAATGCCGCTTTTAATCTCGGGTATAGTTCATTACAAACATCAACTCGTGGTGAAGCAATACAAACTCTTTTGTGTTGCTTAAAGGCAGCGGCCAGACCCGCAAATAATATCTCAGTTTTCCCCGCACCTGTGACTGCCCATAATAAAAGATCCTTGTTATTTTGCTGAATCTGAACTACTTTCTTTGAGCATCTTAGTTGGTTTTGAGATAATTCTCCCTCCCACGTCAATGGATTAGAAATATCAAAAAAATGATTAGGTTCTTCTATCGTGTATAATATATGTTGTGTTGTAAGTCGTCCAAGCATTATACATGCGGGACAATAATATTGTTGATTGGGTAAAAATGCACGTTGCTTTATGGTTCTTTGCTTACATCTATTACAAATTATCGTATTTTTCTGTACTTTAAGAGCGTCTTTTTTGACAAAGCAAGTTTCATCTTCAATCATGATTTGGTCTGTCTTTTTTAACGTCACCCATCTTCCAAAGAAATCTTCTTTTTGCATTACCACACCACCCTGTCAAAGAATAAATACGCAAAGGAGTTGAATGGCATCGAAAGTTATTTAACTATTGGAAAAGAAAATTCTGCTGAACTAATAATTAAAAAGTCAACTTTTATCTGTAATGTCGCACACACAAATACTGAACAAGATGCGCAACAGTTTATTGAAAAAATTAAAAAGCTTAACCCAAAGGCAAAGCATAACTGTTTCGCTTATTTGATTGGCGATAAAAATGATATTCAACGTCAAAGTGATAATGGCGAACCTTCAGGAACAGCTGGTATCCCAATTTTGGATGTACTTCTAAAAACAAATGTTCGCAATGCAACTGCTGTCGTAACAAGATATTTTGGTGGAATAAAGCTTGGAACTGGTGGATTAATCAGAGCATACGGACGAGCAACGACATTGGCTTTGAAGAATGTAATTGTTTTGATAAAGCAACAAAATATTACGGTGATAACAATTAGTTATTCTCAACTCGGTCGACTTCAAAATTTTGCCGCAGAAAATCAGCTAGTTGTCGACTCAATTTCTTATCAAGAAAATATTCGACTTTTACTTGCAACAAACCTTGCCGAAACATCTGTAATATTAGCAAAAATAAAAGACTTGCTGAATGGGCAAGTCAAATTCAAACCAAATGGAACAAAGTATATTGAAATACCGCAAAAATAAATAAAATCGGAATCTACGACAACACATTGAGCCAAAAGCTGTCTTTTAACCCAACCCCTCATTGCACATTTTTCTTGCCAAAAGAGGCTGTATCAAAGTTAAATTTTGACACAGCCCTTTCTATTTATTACAAATAAAAGTGTTTCATAAGTCAAAATTCTCCGTCTAACTTCAAATTACTCATAGTAAAGTTCTTGCTATGTTCGTAGTTTCTAGTTGATACTCAAATTTCCACGACTTTGTACTTTGTACTATCCGTTATTTCTTATTCTTAGATGAAAATTTATGATCCTTTATCTTCAAAACCTTCCCTATCCACTTCAATACAGGTCTTCTCTCAGGCCCAACTAGCCCAATTGATTCCACAAATAATTCAAGCCCTATCAAGGTTGCAACAGTCAATAAGATTGAACCTCCTAAATTGGAAATCGGATACAGCAATGAAATCATTGAAAATATGAGAGCTATCCCATATATCACAAGAACCGTTTGTGTATGAGACAATCCCATTTCCATTAATCTGTGATGCAAATGATGTTTATCAGCTTGTGCAATTGGTTTTTTATTTAAAAAGCGCCGTAATATTGCAAAAACAGTATCTGTAATTGGAACCCCAAGTATGATCACTGGAATAATTATTGAAATAAAAGTTGCATTTTTGAGTCCATAAAGGGAGAAAGTTGATATCATGAAACCAATAAAAAGAGCCCCTGTATCCCCAAGATAAATTTTAGCCGGATGAAAATTATATGGTAAGAAACCTAACAGAGCTGCTACCAGCATAAAAATCCAAACTGAAACATATGTACTTGTAACCGTCAAGAAGAAAAAGCCTGTAATTCCAGTCGTAAATAAAGCAATCACCGATACCCCAGTGGCAAGCCCATCAAGTCCATCAATCAGGTTAACTGCATTAGTAATGGCTAAAATCCATATTAAAGTAATTGGAAGACTTAAAATCCCCAAATTGAGTGTACCCAAAAAAGGAAGTGTCAAAGTCGTCATTCTTATATTTGCAAAAAAATAAATTATTAACCCCGCAATTGTTATCCCTAATATTTTTTGTTTAGGTTTAAGTTCAAAAATATCATCAATTACACCAGTCAGAATTATTACACATTCAGCTGCAAAGAGCGGCCAAAACTGGCTACTTGGATATTCTTTTCTTAAGATAAAAATATTTGTTATATTAAAGGCCAAAAAAATTGCAAGGCCTCCCATTGTCGGCATCGGTGATTTGTTGACACGCCTAGCATTCGGATTATCAACCGCGCCTATTTTGAACGCCAACCGTCTAACAAGCGGCGTCAAAAAAAACGAAAATGCCAGTGTTGCCAAAAAAGACGTAACAACTGTATACATACGCCGTCCTCTTTCTTTTTTCTTTAATCAAATTAAAGAAGAGCTTAATTATCTACTAGATTATATAACCAATCTTGGTTATTATAACATAAACCCTGATAGGTTTTATAGAGCCCTATAAAACCTATTTTTTTAAATGATAGCTGTACGTTGATACAATAATGTTCTCACGTGAATTTAAAACGGCACGTAATCTTAAACTAGTCTGGTTGTGTAAAATGTTTTGCCATGGTTTACGCGGTACAAATTGTGGCACTAAGACTGTCATTGAGTAATTCTTTTCCGCCGAGTTCTTAGCAATAACATCGCAAAAACGTAAAACAGGGGTTGCTACTGAACGGTATGAAGAATGTAAATCAACAAAGCGTACATCTGGGAATGATTCCTTAAATTCCTTTGCAGTCTCATGTTCCTTTTTGGGGTTCTCATCAAATGAAACATGCATTGCGATTACATAATCACCGATTGATCTTGCATAATTGATAGCTCCAGTCGTCACATGAGTTACTGAACTTACAAGGACAATTACAGTTGAACCATTGTAATCATGAAGTGAGGCTTCTTCACTCAAGCGTAACTGGGAAGCAACCATGATATAATGATTATGAATTTTTTGAAATGCAAATAATAAAACCGGCATAATTATCAAATATGGCCACACATTTTGAAAATGTAGCAAGAACAAAAACACAACTAAAAGAAATGAAATAATTGTTCCTAACAGATTAACAAGGGAATTTAAAATCCAATTGGTTCCTCTTTCTCTGAACCAATGAATGATCATCCCCGACTGAGAAAGTGTAAACGGTACAAAAACACCGACTGCATACAAAGGAATTAATAAGTTGGTTTGCCCATGAAAAATTAAGATTAAAACAATCGCTCCAACTGCAAGTGAAATAATTCCATTTGAATATGCCAAACGGTCTCCTTTGTCCATATACATATGTGGCATAAATTTATCTTTTGCTAAATTATAAGCTAGTATTGGAAATGCTGAGAATCCGGTATTAGCGGCAACTGCCAGTATCATAGCTGTCGAGAATTGTAGGAGATAATAAAAGATTCCCTTACCGAAAACCGCCATTCCTATTTGAGATAAGACCGTTTCTTTGTTATTAGGAAGAACACCCAGATAATAACTCAAGAAAGTAACTCCTGTAAAAAACGCACCTAGAATTACGGCCATCAGAGCTAAGGTATTAGCGGCATTTCTTCTTTTAGGTTTTTTAAAATTAGGGACTGCATTACTAATAGCTTCCACACCCGTCAAGGAAGATGATCCCGCTGAAAATGCCTTAAGAAACAAGATTAAAGACATTCCAGGAACTGCTCCCCCTATTGGTGCAGGCGCATTATATTGAACCTTATTCGTAATAATATTGAATAATCCCCATCCAAGCATCGAAACCAAAATAGTAATGAATAGATAAACTGGAAATGTTAAAAAAGAAGCTGATTCACGCATGCCGCGCAAATTCAAAGTCATAATAAATAAGACAATGATAATTGCAATAGCAATACTATATGTCCTCAAAAATGGAATTGCTGAAGTGATTGCCTCCGTCCCGGAAGTTACAGAAACGGCTACAGTCAACATGTAATCAACTAGCAATGAACCACCTGCAACTAAGCCGACTGGTGTTCCCCAGTTCTTTGTTGCAACAATATATGCACCTCCGCCAGATGGATATGCATGAATAATTTGTCGATAGGACAATGTTATTGCAAACAATAGAATCAAAACAATCCCAGCTGCTGGTAACGCATACCACGTAGCCGCAGCAGATAAGGCCACCAAAACTGCTGTAATTTGCTCAGTCCCATATGCTACTGATGATAATGCGTCAGAAGACAGCAGAGCCAAGGCTTTGAACTTTGTTAGTTGTTGGTTACCCTCATCTGCAGTTTTTAAAGGTTTTCCAATCAATAATCGTTTTAAATAGCGCCACATTTAATTTCCCCTCTTTGATAAATAAGATAATCAAATTCTATGAAATAGTATTATTTTACTATCTGCTAATTCCCTATTAAAACAATTTATCACACTTTACATTCAGTTGCACCCTCAAAATAAGAACAATCTTACTATTTTGCTTAATAAAAAGGGCTAAATCAAAATATACATTTGATCTAGCCCTTTTTATTAATAAACCTTAAACATGTCATATGCATCAATTTTTCTCTAACTTCAAATTACTTAAAGCCAAGACCACACTGCATCCTAGTGAATTCAAGTTAATACTAAGATTTTAATAGCTTAAGCTTATGTCAGTCACACTTACTTTAACTATCATAAGCCCAATCAGTTAGTTATTACATCATTCCGCCCATGCCTGGTGCAGGAGCAGCAGGGGCAACAGGAGCTTCAGGAGCCGGTACCTCAGCAACAACTGCTTCTGTCGTTAACAATAATGCAGACACACTTGCCGCATTTTGTAAAGCAGAACGCGTGACCTTAGTTGGATCAACAATTCCAGCTTCTACCATATCAACCCATTCATCTGTAGCAGCATTGTAACCAATTCCTGTTTTTTGTGATTTTAACTTTTCCACAATCACAGAACCTTCAAGTCCTGCGTTAGCAGCAATTTGACGGACAGGTTCTTCTAAAGCACGCTTAACAATATTAATACCGGTTTGAACATCACCAGTCTCTTCCAATTCGGAAACTTTGCCAATAACGTTAACCAATGCTGTTCCGCCACCAGAAACAAATCCTTCTTCAACAGCTGCTCTAGTAGCATTCAATGCATCTTCAATACGATACTTACGTTCCTTTAATTCTGTCTCAGTTGCTGCTCCGACCTTAACTACAGCTACACCACCAGCAAGTTTAGCTAGGCGCTCTTGTAGCTTTTCACGATCAAAATCTGAAGTTGTTTCAGCAATTTGTTTCTTAATTGTATTTACACGCTCAGCAATCTCAGACTTATTGCCGGCACCCTCAACAATAGTAGTCTTTTCTTTTGTCACAGTAATCTTGCTTGCAGAACCAAGCTGATCAACCGTTGTATCTTTTAATTGGAGACCTAAGTCTTCTGTAATAACAGTCGCACCAGTCAATGTAGCAACATCTTGCAACATCTCTTTACGGCGATCACCAAAGCCTGGAGCCTTGACAGCAACAACATTGAACGTTCCACGAATCTTGTTCAAAACAAGCGTAGGTAAGGCCTCACCATCAACATCATCAGCAATGATTAACAATGGACGCCCTTGTTCTACAATTGATTGTAAGAGATTGAGAACTTCTTGAATGTTTGAAATCTTCTTATCAGTAATCAAAACATATGGATTGTCTAAATCTGCTTCCATCTTATCATTATCTGTAACCATATATTGTGAAAGGTATCCACGATCAAATTGCATTCCTTCTACAACATCCAATGAAGTATCAATTCCCTTTGATTCTTCAATTGTAATAACACCGTCATTTCCAACTTTTTCCATTGCATCCGCAATTAACTTTCCAATCTCTTCACTAGTTGAAGAAATTGCAGCAACTTGAGCAATATCACTCTTTGATTCTACTTTGTGTGACATTTCATGCAGTTCATCGACTGCAGCTTTTGTTGCCAACTCAATTCCTCGACGAATACCCACTGGATTTGCACCTGCAGTTACGTTCTTCATTCCTTCCGTAACAATTGCTTGTGTCAATACAGTAGCAGTTGTAGTACCATCACCTGCAATATCATTTGTCTTTGAAGCAACTTCCGCAACAAGTTTTGCTCCCATATTTTCAAAGTGATCTTCAAGTTCAATTGCCTTTGCAATAGTTACACCATCATTTGTAATTGTTGGTGAACCATAAGACTGTTCCAAAACAACATTTCTTCCTTTTGGACCAATTGTTGATTTAACCGTATTTGCTAACTTATCAACACCTGCAAGCATTTTTGAACGAGCATCTTCTGAAAATTTAATTTCTTTTGCCATTAATAATTCACCTCATAGTCGATTTATAATAATCTTTAGTCTACAATTGCAACAATATCTTTTTCATGAACAACCAAATACCCTTTTTCTTCGTATTTGACCTCTGTGCCAGCATATTTATCAAACAAAACTGTTTCACCGACTTTGACTGATAAAGCAACCTTTTCGCCGTTATCTAAAACTCGGCCTGCACCAACAGCTGCCACTTTTCCTGTTTGTGGCTTTTCTTGAGCATTGCTAGCAATCACTATACCGCCAACAGTTTGTTCCTCATCTTTTTGAACTTCCAAAATAACACGATCTCCTAAAGGTTTAAGCACTGTATATCCCTCCAATATTGTTTTGCTTTTAGCACTTTATTAGTTCAAGTGCTAATCACAACTATTACTATAATCAATTCATGCTAAAAATGCAAGTTTTTTATCACTCTAACTGCAAGAGTGCTAAATTAATATATGCTATACTAGACCTATTATTAAAGTGAATGGAGCTAACTATGAATATCAGAAAAAATTCTTTCGTACTACTCGTAACATATCTTGTTGTCATGCTATTTCCGAATCTTTTTTTTACAGTAAGCAAAAGTAATCTATTGCTGTTCATCACAACTAGTATTGTGGGAACTGCAGGAATATTCTGTATGTTCTACCTTAACCAGAAATTTCCGTTTGCGAACCATATTGATTCAAAAAAAAGCTCCCTGACTTCAGTACTATTATTAGGTATTTTGGGAACAATTCTAGCTTTTCTTGTCCAAAAAGTAACAATGCTTGCTGAAATTTATTTTCTACATCAACCAGCGGTCTCCGAAAATACAAGCCAAATAATGACAATTATCGCTCACTATCCTTATTATTTAATATACGTAATAGTTGCTGCACCGGTAATGGAAGAATTTATTTTTCGCAAAGTATTCTTCGGTAACCTCTCAACCTTTATTAATCCAATGGGAGCTGCACTCTTCTCAAGTATTCTTTTCAGCATTGCTCATGCTGACGGGCACTACTTAACCTATGCTTGTTTAGGACTAGTTTTGAGTTTTGTATACTACAAGGCTCACAATATTAAAGCACCAATCATTACTCATATACTTATGAATCTTCTGGTTGTTGCACTTCAACTAAAATAAAAAGCCTTACCGCAGTAAGAACTTTAGCAAAGCATTTTTAGCTGTTAATCTTCTGATGGTGTTTCAGCTTCATCACCAAATTTATTCAGGAAATAAATTAGGGTTTGTAATTCATTTGTTAGATCAACGTTCTGAACTCTAACAGTACTAGGAACTGTAATTCTAAGCGGCGTAAAATTAAGTATTCCCTTAATTCCAACATCAACAAGCTCTTTTGTAACCTTTTGAGCGACACTGGATGGAACGGTTAAAATTACAATCTCAATTTGCTGAACTGTTAACTGCTCCTTCATATCAGCCATATCATAAACCGGGACACTACTTTGAATTGTTCCAGTGATATCCTGATTAATATCAAAAGCAGCACTAATACGCACATTATTACTCTGATGAAAATTATAATTCAAGAGCGCATGCCCGAGATTACCAACTCCAATCAGTGCTACATTTGTTAACTGGTCTTGCTTTAAGGTCTTCTTGAAAAAAGCAAGCAAGCTGTCCACATCATACCCATATCCTCGTTTTCCTAGAGCACCAAAGTATGAGAAGTCTCTTCTAATTGTTGCGGAATCAACCTTAACAGCATCTGCGAGCTCGGTTGATGAAATTCTTTGTTTGCCTGCATCCGATAAGAAGTGCAAGTAACGATAATAAATTGGCAGTCTTTTGGCTGTCGCGTGAGGAATTTTTGATGTTACCATTGTTTGTCTCCCTTCATTAATAAATGATTCAGTCTTTTTATGTAGTATAGCACATTCCTTGTGAAGTTACGTATTTAACTATCTTCACAAGCAATAATGTTGTACACTATATTTTACCGTATTCATGCTACACTAAAATACATTCACATGCAATAGAATGAGCAATTACTTACCAAGTTTCACAAAGATTATAATTGCTATTAATTTTAATATTCAAGAGGTGTTTTTATGATTTTACTTCAAGTACAAAATGTTGAGCGTCTATTTGGAAGTGATGTTCTCTTCCAAAAAGTTAACCTTGATGTTCAGGAAAGCTCAAGGATTGCTCTCGTCGGGCGAAATGGAGTCGGCAAAACGACATTAATTAAAATGATTGTTGGCTTGCAATCGCCTGATAATGGTCAGATTACAAAAAATAAAAAAATGACAATTGGCTATCTTGCACAAGAGAACGGTTTAGATTCCTCAAAAAGTATTTATGCAGAAATGCTTACTGTTTTCAATGATTTAATGAAAATGGAGGTCAAACTGCATGAACTAGAAAATGCAATTGCAAACTTTAATCATTCTACCCAATCAAAATCACAGTATGACACACTTCTTGACAGTTATGACCAGCTATCGCACAACTTCAAAGAAGCAAACGGTTATGGCTATGAATCAGAAATTCGAGCTGTTCTTCACGGCTTTAAATTCTATGAGAAGGATTTTTCAACTATCATTGGAACCCTGTCTGGTGGACAAAAAACTCGATTAGCACTTGCAAAACTATTGTTAGAAAAAAATGACCTATTAATATTGGATGAACCAACAAACCATTTAGACATCCAGACTTTAGGCTGGTTAGAAGGCTATTTACAATCATATTCCGGTGCTCTCTTAATCATCTCACATGACCGCTATTTCCTTGACAAAATCTCTCAGGAAGTTTGTGAACTCACACCAAGTGGGGCGGAGCATTACCATGGGAATTACTCTTCCTATATTGAAGAAAAGGCAAAACGTTTTCAACAGAAAATGAAACAATATGAAAAACAACAAGAAGAAATTGAAAAACTTGAAGATTTTGTTACACGCAACATTGTACGTGCATCAACAACAAAGAGGGCTCAAAGTCGCAGAAAACAGCTTGAAAAGATCAAGCGCATAGAGCGGCCCACTGACGGACAACAAGGACCTCATTTTCAATTCACCGCGGATCGGCAAAGTGGCAATATTGTCCTAACTGTTAATAATGCCTTTATCGGTTATGGAAACAATCCCATCTCGGGTCCAATCAATATTGATTTACGAAAACATCAGATGATGGCAATCGTTGGCAGCAATGGGATTGGCAAGTCAACCTTATTGAAAAGCATCCTCAGTAAAGTCCCTCTGATCAGTGGAGAATATTCGTTTGGAACAAATGTAGATACAGGCTACTACGATCAGGAATTAAGAAATTTGCATACTAAAAAGACTGTCTTAAACGAATTATGGGATGAACATTCTACCACTCCTGAGAAGGATATCAGATCAATTTTGGGAAGCTTCCTTTTTTCTGGAGATGATGTAAAGAAAGTTGTTCATAATCTTTCTGGCGGTGAAAAAGCTCGTTTATTGCTGACAAAACTTGCATTTAATCACGATAACTTCCTAATTTTCGATGAACCAACTAACCATTTAGACATTGATAGTAAAGAAGTTCTTGAAGAGGCACTTCTAAACTATAATGGAACTGTTCTCTTCATTTCACATGATCGTTATTTCATCAACAAGGTTGCAACCAGTGTGCTCGAAATATCTGAGAATGGCAGTCAGCTTTACTTAGGTGACTACGACTACTATGTTGATAAAAAAGAAGAACAGCTTTTACTTGCACAACAAAATGAGCAAAATAAAGTCGTAATTACTAAGGAAAAACCAAATAAAAATAATTATCAACTTAATAAAGAGCAGCAGCGACAAGAAAGAAAGCTGCGTCGTGAAGTTGAAGAGATTGAAAAACAACTTGAGAAGCTCAATTCTGAAGAAGAAGAAATTCAAAAACAGATGACACTTCCAGAAGTTTATTCCAATCTGCAAAAGAGTAATGAATTGCAGGTGCTACTAAAAAATACGCAAAATACAGTATCTAATTTGGAAAATTCTTGGGAAGAAAAAAGTATGGAGCTTGAAAACTTTGCTTAATACTATAGTATTAGTTCTAATAGAAATTATCTGCTTTAGTTTCTATTAGAACTTTTTTTATCTTGCTATGATAAAATAACAGAAGAAACAGGGCAGAATGTATCAAAAAATATATTAGTCTACAAAACCTAATTGCTGTTAGTTTGGATAACGACAGTATCAATGACTTTTCCAAAAAATAAAGGTCGTTTTTTCGACTATTTGCACCCATTGCTCAGCACATTAATCTCAGAAAAAAATAGGCAATTAATCACTACTCGTATTTAAGCAGCAACTAATTACCTGAAAATTGATGAGCAATTGTGAAAAAATGCATTATCATTACATTCTTTATTTTTAAATCGACAGCAAAAGCTGCAGCAATCAACAAATCAGACCACAAATCAACTAAAAAATATAGTTACTTTTTCTTAATTTTAAAGTTCTTTTAACGGTTTTGGTCTACTTATCACAAAGCCCTCATAGGCCGAAAAATCAAATTTTTCGGATAAGGCAAACTCTTCTTCATTTTCTAGTTCCGTAATAAAAATTTTTAAATTATTTCTCTGAGCAATTCTAACCCATTTACCAATATTTAAATCAAGCCAATGTTTCTCTCCGTACTCACGATACCTAGACATTGGAATTTTAATTCCACCTACATACTTTAAAAACGGTTTGACCCTACTAAAATAATCATCTGTCGTTTCAATCCTATCAATAATTACCAAAACATCCCTATTTTTCAAAAAAGATAGTTTATTTTTCAATAATCTTGCTTGGATGAAGCCGAGGTTATTTGTAATGCTAATTTCAATCTGCAATTTTGCAGGACTCACTTTGGACTGCGCCCAATTAACAAAGTAAGTAAATCGTAAATCAGTTAACTGCTCTAAGGTAACATTTAAGGCAACAAATCCTGAAAAAGACTCATCTTTTTTAAACATTTCATTGAGCAATGTGATTGTTTCTTGTAAAGAAAAGGTCCCTAAATGTTCTGGCAAAGTCCATTGCTCTTCTTCTGAATCATAGGCACGCAAAAGGCACTCATACCCAACTAATTTATTTTGTTTATCAACTTCTGCTTGTACAAAATATGCATATTTTTTTTCTCTTTCTTTATCATAAACAATTCCGTGTTTCTTATATTTCAAGTAAAATGAAATGATAATTTCGTAAATTGCAAATATTAATACAATAATTAATACCTCAAAAAAAAACATTTTTTCTACCTCAGATTTATTTTCTTTCGTTCCGGGCTCTTCCAAACTCCGCTTTTTTTGCCTGTTAAGGTCCTTACAGCAGGAATAAAACGAGTAACAATTGTTAGAGGGTTAACAATCCAAAAAAGCAACATATATAGAGGGGCAAAGAGCAAGTATTTCATTTTTACACCTTGATTGTCCAATAACAAAGCTGTAATTAATTGTAATAACCCACCACACATTTCAAAAAACAAAAAAATAAAACTCATAATAAATGCTGTCCAAACTGTGTTGAAATCTCCAAGTAAAGAAAAATAAACAATTGATAGTAAAAAGAAAATCGATGAAAAAATATAAAAAAAAGACCAAACAATAGCCAATGTTGAATCCAAAAACATGGACATTTGGAATTTATGTTTAATTGGATGACACCGATACTCATTAAAATATGTCAGCCAAACTTCAATCCCCCCCTGGGCCCATCTTTTTCGTTGCTTATATAGCTCCCCTAATTTTTCGGGAACATTCATGTGAAATAATATTTCAGGTGCAAACTTAGGAATCAC
This sequence comes from Liquorilactobacillus sp., assembly GCF_047719775.1. Taxonomy (NCBI): domain Bacteria; kingdom Bacillati; phylum Bacillota; class Bacilli; order Lactobacillales; family Lactobacillaceae; genus Liquorilactobacillus; species Liquorilactobacillus sp. The sequence goes on along the minus strand of NZ_JBDNTS010000004.1, from coordinate 48,091 downwards.
TCCAAATTTTTGGTGATCCCATGCAATACTAATATCTTCAGTAATTCTATTCTGTCGAAACCCACCCACGTCGACCAAAAATTTTTTCCTATACATTGTATTAGCGCCACTATATGCATACATCGAATTATTAACTGCTGTTTGCGTTCTTTTGATAATACCCACAATACTTGAAAACTCAACAGTTTGTGATTTGCCCAATAGAGTAGTTCGATTCTGAACATCCATATTTACGGTTACAGCTGCTGTATTTAGATCTGTACTGTTCAAAAAATAATGCATGTACTTTTTAAGTGCATTTGTTTCTGGCAATGTATCTGCATCATTACTTAAAATATATTCTCCTCGTGCAAAGGCTATGCCAATGTTGAACGCATGCGCTTTTCCTTTGTTTTGTTCAATATTAATGATACGTAAATTATCAAACTTTTTTTGAGCACTCTTTAATATTTCTAATGTTGAATCTGTAGATGCATCATTAAGAACCAAAATTTCATAATTTTTATAATTTAACTTTGTTGAGAGATACTTAATTGTATCAGCAATCATAATCTCTTCGTTATGTGCAGAAACCATTATGGTAATAAATGGCTCTGCTATATCAATAATGGAAGTCAGATTCTCTTTTTTACTTTTTCTCAAATATTTATACGATAACCCACCAATAAACCAGTTAACTGAGCCAACAATTGGATAGATAGATAATAAAATTAAACAAGATTGTACGATAAGTAATATTCCATTTTTCATTTATTCCCCCCTTTAACGACATTGAAAATTTCATCATCTGCCAAGTTATCTTCTTCTTTTAATGAATAAAAACTAATTGATTCCCGATACTTTTTGGAACCAAACTTTCGATTGGCATAAGCTTCAAACCTCTCTTGACGCCTTAGGTCTTCCATCGAATCAAATAGTGGCCATTTCTCGGATAAAGCCTCTCTTCTATTATTTTGAACAATTGTGGAAGTTATTGTAAAAATAACACCAATAATTGTAAAAAAAACTAGTAATTCAAAAATTATCTTAAACGTCTGAAATTCAAAATCATACTTCCAAAAATTTAGTTTACTATTTAACTCCCAGCGTGTTACTGAAAAGGAGAAACCAGTAATTATGACTGGTATTATTACAAAAGCCCATGAAAATATTGCAACTAAAGTCTGCCATATTTTCAATCCAAGATGTCCTTTCTCAAAAAACAAATCATCGTAATTATCTTTCACTTTTAAACCTCCTTTACGTACTTTTAAATGTAATAATTATTGACACAAAACAATCTTATTATAATTCAAAAAGCAACAAAAAGCATCTATGAAATAATGCAAATAATCATACTAATCTTTAGCAATCTAACCTATAGTTTACGAAACTAATTGTTTGAATGAATACATTTAAAAGAATAAGGAAAACGATTATGCAGCCATAAAGAACCACCTTTAATTTCAGAAATTGTTATAATTTCCAGCATATGTATATATATACATATCCCCTTTCTCGTACCCTTATCTTTCTTCATCAAACCATTCAAATTCTAAACTAGGATCTGCATTTAACGCTAACCCTGCAACTTCTCCATTTTTCCATGCGATATAACCAGCTGCACCAATCATTGCAGCATTATCACCACATAATTTTAATGGGGCCTTGATTAATTCAATGTCAGTATGTTTACTTATTAGTCGATCTAAACCATCTCTTATTCCCTGATTAGCTGCAACTCCGCCCGCTAAAACCAACTGTCTGACTGGAAATACATTAAGTGCATGCTCGGTTTTATGCAATAACACATCAATTACACTCTGCTGAAAACTTGCAGCTAAATCATCAGTGTTAAGCTTTTCTCCAACTTGATCTGCATGGTGGACAGTATTAATAAATGCACTCTTAAGACCGCTGAAGCTAAAATCAAAGTTGTCTTCCTTGAACATTGCTCTTGGAAATGAAAAAGTATCACTTCCTTTATGAGCCATTTCATCAATCTGTTTGCCCGCAGGATACGTTAATCCCAAAACACGACCGATTTTGTCATAAGCTTCACCTGCTGCATCATCGCGGGTCTCGCCAATAATCTGATATTCATTCTCTTTGGGTAAATAAACTAATTCGGTATGACCACCTGACACTAGCAAAGCCATTGCTGGAAATTTGATTTCACTTGTAAATCTTGCAGCATAAATGTGCCCTGCCATATGGTTCACAGGAATTAATGGCAAGTCATGTGAAAATGCAACTACCTTGGCACATGCAACACCGACAAGCAATGCCCCAACTAGTCCTGGCCCATATGTGACTGCTACCGCAGAAAGATCGCTATATGTTACGTTTGCTTCAGTCATAGCGTCCTCCAAACACATTGTCACTTGCTCAATATGGTGCCTGCTCGCAACCTCTGGTACAACCCCTCCGAATCTTTTATGACTTTTAATCTGAGTTGCAACAATGTTTGACAAAATCTTGTTACCATCTTCGATAACAGCCACACTTGTTTCATCGCAACTTGATTCAAAAGCTAAAATCAATTCTCTTTTCTGATTATTCATTTACCGATTCCTTCTTGTTTTTTATTGATAAGCGCATATCTACAGCATCCTCATGATTAGACTGATAATAAGACTTTTTTAACCCGATGTTCTTAAATCCGATTGTACTGTAAAGTTTTTGAGCACGCACATTACTCAAACGTGTTTCAAGAGACAGTGAAGAATACTCATTGAACCTTGCACACTTAATCATCGTTTGAATTAGAAACTGTCCCAAACCTCGATTTTGAAAATCAGGATCCACCGCAACGTTTGAGATGTGAACATCTCTGACTTTTTGGTTAAATGATGCACCAATAAAAGCAACAAGTCGATCATTTTGCCGCATTATTAAATACAATTTATTCTTTTCATTACGTAATTCACTCTCAAAAACTGTTTCATCCCAAGAGTTATCATCCATGTAAACCAATTTTTGCAGTCTAAGCATTTCAGCTACATCAGGAACCACAGCTCTGCATAAAAGATATTCACTATCATGTATTACAACTCTTTGATTGTCAAAAGTTAATGAAGTATCTTCAAAGTAATTAAAGCAATAATCCAAAATTTTGTTAAATTTTCTCAACAAATGCTTCATCTGCTTCCCCCTGATGCTTTTCTAACCATTGGCTTTCTGCCTGCGTTAATCTCAGATAATCAGGTACAAAGCTATGAATCTCAACTGGTTTTTCTTCTAAGCCCAACAGTCCTAGATGATAAGCTTGCGGATAATCGGTTTCCATGCTCGAAAAAGCAACCTGTTGCTCTTTACTCGTCTGCTCTAAAATTTGTTTTTTAAATTTGTGGCTGTCGCTTCCAACAAAAATCAGCCGTTTATACTTTTTGATTTGCTCAAGCAACTCGACTAATGAAACATGTTGATCAGAAATTACATTAACAAGTTCAATGCCAGCCTTGCTGTAAACCCCAGCGAAGACATTACCGCGTCTTGCATCAAAAAGCGGAACTATCATTGTTCCTTCTTCATTAATTCCATCCGCTAAAACTGCTAAGCTTGAAACCCCCACCAGCTCTTTTGTGAGCGTAAATGCAAATGTTTTAGCCGTTGTGACTCCTATCCGTAAACCAGTGTACGAACCCGGCCCCTTTGCAACTACAAATCTATCGATATCTGTCGGCTTCATTCCAACACTACTCAATAGATTAGCAATTTGCGGCATCAATGTTACACTGTGATTTCTTGCTTGATTTGTGGTAATTGTTGCTACTAACTCTTTATCTTTTAATATTGCAATACTCAAAGGTTGATTTGAGGTATCAATTGCCAATATGTTCATTTTATTTACCGCCCCGATTTATCTTTAAATTCCATGAATAATACTAACACAATTATTATATGAACAGTTCTGTATGCTAATTTTTTAATCATTGTAATAAATCTTTAAGAACAATTCTCAGACATTCACTACTATTTCATTTTACTATAAAAATATGGTTTAAAAAAACGATGAGTGGAATTATATATAATTTCCGCCATCGTTAATTTGAATTTTAAATTTTATTGTTTACTGTCACAACTCAGTCAATCCGTTTAACCAGTCCGGCCAAAGCTTTATTCTTGCCAACAACATACAGTAAAATAATCTGGACTGGAATCATTAACAATTCCTTAACGAACCGCATTGGGAAAATTGCCCAAAAATTAGCATGATATAAAAGGGTTAACCAATAGGTGTTCATTACTGCATCTACAAGGAAAACGTTAACCAATACGGCAATGATAATTCTTGCCACAGTGATATCCTTCTTATAGAACAAGAGTCCGTAGACAAAAGCCCCTACAAAAGCGGAAATTGTGAAACCTGCAAAATATCCTCCAAGACCTCCAAAAACCAGCGTCCCGATAATATCTGCACATGCCGCACCAATTGCTCCTAATAACGGACCAAACCAATATGACATAAAAAATACTATCACGAAAGTAAAACTGATTCTAACAGACCAGATTCCAAACGATAAAAACTTAGCTACAACAATATTGAGAGCGATTAATAAGCCCATCAACACAATATTGCGCACCGACAAACGTGAAACAAAACTACTATTCATATAAGACATCTCCTCTTTGGAGTTGCCACAAAAAATGCGGCGAATGCGAAAATAAAACCGCAGGCGCTAGCCTTTCGTCCAGAAGACACATTCCGTCCTTCCAGCACTTGACGCTCTATTTTCTACCCCGAAATTTGTACTGTGTGTACCAAAATAGTGTATCACATTTACATACTTAATTGTTACAATTTTTCTCAGAATAATCAAAAATAGTATTTGTAAAACTCAAAAAGGGCAACTATATCTCAAACACTTATAGTTTCAGCTGAATAAGTTCAGGATACACCCCGTTTTCACAATTTTAAAATCGCCTTTTTTGTGAAATTCATGTAATATCTTTTTGAATATTTGCTTTATTTCTGCATTTAAGGTCAAATTAGTGTTAACATCGATTCATGAGCTAATAATAATTTATGAGATGAGGTTACATATTGTGATAAAAAATCTTTATAATCCATTAAAATCTTACTTTGGAGAGAATAAAACCATCTTCAAAAACAATTGGCTTTTTGCTGGTATAATATACGTTTTGCTTATTCTTATAGCAAGTATATTGTTTTTGCTAGACTATGAACTTTTCGCGGTAGGTGTTTCATCAATTTCTACAAGCATTACACTTTTATTATACGGGCAATCAAGCTATCTAATATTCATTAACCTTTTAGAAATAATTGGCAGTCTGATCCTGTTCTTCTTAATTGCACTGTTTTGCTTCTTCATTCGAACAACTATTCAATATGCTGTTCAAGACACTCTGAAGAATGAGCTTGCAAAGGTTTCTTTCTCTAGTGTCTTTAAAAAATTTAAGCAATTAAATAAGAATCAAGTACTTCGTTTATTCTGCTACTTTGCACTATTCATTTTTTTGTGGTTGTTGCCTTTGCTTGTGATTCATCTATTTACTAGCAAAATTGAAATTGTTACGGCTCTTCTACAATTCCTCTTTTTCGTTGTACTACTTTGGAAAGGGATTGATTACTCGCAGGCACTTTTTCTATATCGGGAAAATCAGCCGCAGTTTCTGGGACAATCACAGCGTTACGCATTAAAGGCAAGCAAACGTTTCATTAGAAGTTTACGTTTCAAATACCTATTATTATTAATCGGTTTATGTATTCCACTAGCCGTTTGGATTGGTCTTTGGAGCATAGTTACTTATTTTGGATTCTACATTTGGGAACCAATCATGATTTATGGTGGACCTTTTGTTGGAGTTATTGGTGGCTGTTTCTACCTACCATTTGTTCAATTCACACTCGCTTACTTTTATGAGAAAAATAATAACAGTGACTTGCTTGAAAAGTCCTTTCGTGACTGTTTCAAACCAGTCGGAAAACTCACTGGTGAAGCATACAAAAATTAACTAATTTTTACTAGGGGAAATACGACGATATCAGATATTAAAGCTTGGGTATTGTCACAAGATTACTCATAAGGTGTTACTTGCTATGAGTAATTCAAAGTTAAAAATTAGCCAAGACTTTATAATTTTGTGAAACACATTTATAGGAAATCGAATAGGGGAGTTAGGTCAAAATTCAACTTTTGACCTGTCTTCTTTTTTATTTCAGATAAACGGGTTCTATAAGTTAAAATTCTCCCCTTAATTCCAAATCATTCGTAGCAAAGGACACTCTATATTCATAATTTCGTATTAGTGCTCAAATTTTGCCACCCTTGTACTGACTGACCGTTCGCTAATCTCATACAAAAGCATTTGTATTACACTGATTTTATATACTTCAAAAAGGAGACATCATTCATGCATGCATATAATTTTTTAAATAACGTTCCTCATCTTAAAACAAAAAGAACTGGGCTAAGTATGATTCTGGACAAAGGACTAGGCTTGAACGCCGCATCTGATTTAGCCCAAAGTGCTGGCGAATACATTGATTTCATTAAATTTGGTTGGGGAACTGCAGCTACCTTTGAATCTGCTTTGGTAATTCAAAAAAACAAGATATATCATGCTAATCAGATATTGACTTATCCTGGCAGAACTTTGCTGGAAGTTGCAATTCAAACAAAGAAACTAGACCAATTCTTCAAAGAAACAGCTCGCTTAGGCTTCAATGCAATTGAAGTCAGTGATGGCTCGACATCAATTGCTAAAGAAATTCGGGATAATGTCATCTTCTTAGCGCGCGAAAAAGGATTCTTTGTGATTTCTGAAGTTGGCAAAAAAAATCCGCTATTAGATCATAAATTCAGCATTGAAACTCGAGCAGCACAAATCAAATCCGACCTCACTTCTGGATCAAACTTAGTAATTATTGAAGCGCGTGAGGCAGGCAAAAACATTGGTATTTATGACGAAAATGGTAATATCCTTTTGGAAGAACTCGATACGTTAGCAAAAATCGGGATTGATAAACTAATCTTTGAAGCACCTTTGAAAAAACAGCAAGTCGACTTAATTTTAAAACTCGGTCCCCAAGTTAACCTCGGTAATATTGCGTCTGCTGATGCGACTTCCCTTGAGACTTTGCGAACTGGTCTGCGCGGAGATACAGTAGGTAAAATTAATAATGGCTAAAAGAATTATTTTTGTTCGTCATGGTAAAACACAATGGAATGTTGAAGGAAGGTTGCAAGGAGCACATGGTGATAGTCCACTTATAGACACTCCAGAGATCCAATCTGATTTAAAAGCGCTTGCTGCTTATCTAAAACTTGCTGGTATTTCAGCTGTCTACTCTAGTCCACTTAAGCGTGCGTATAAAACTGCAGCATTGCTTTCTTCACAAATTTCTTCCAACCTCAACATAACAGCTGACCCAGACCTAGCAGAGCTTTCGTTTGGCTCTTTTGAAGGTCTCAAGAAAGAAATACTGCTGACAGATTATCCTTTTGAATTTGCTTTATTGTCTTCTAGAACAGATGATCCGTGTCTCCAAACCTTAGGAATTGAATCCTTCCTAAGTGCTCAAAAAAGATTCTGCAAGGCGATCGCCAATATTACTGCAACAATGGAAGATAATCAGGTTGTTCTTATAGTCTCACATGGCGCAATCAGTCAATTAGGCATTCAGCATTTAACAAGGAATGACTATCTTAGTGGACTTTCAAATCTATCTTTATCGCAAGTTGTTGAGCAAAATGGCCACTATATTATTGAAAAATATAACGAAACTGCCTTCCTAACTCATCCAGTGATTCAGCAAAAAAATACTTCAATTAAGTAATCTAATAAAAGATAAAAGGACCTTCTAAAGTTTAAGCAAGAACATCTTCTTTTTGGTGTGCTCATTTTAGAAAGTCCCTTTATAATTTCACTACTTAAGATATACATCAAGAATTGCTAATCCGAGATTCAACAATAATAATAGTGTTAGTACCACCACATGAAAGTTTTTGTGCCGCATTAAAATTGCGATATACTCTCTAATAAAAGCATTAGGTATAAAGAACCTGCTTGTTTTAGCACCAATTCCATCAATATTAAGCCCAACATACCTGGCAAATCCTGCTGCCCTAAATGTATGATAATCACTTGTTGAAAAAACACCTGCATCTAGCTGTAATCCCTGTTCAATGACTATTTTCTTTGAGAATAACATATTCTGGTATGTATTTTTTGACTTTGTCTCTGTAAATAACTCTAGATCTTGCATGTCATGACTTACTGCATATTCTTTCATGGCTTGGCCTTCAGGAACGGTTTCATCTTTACCCTGACCACCTGAAAAAATTACAATTGGTTTGGTTTTATTTTTTTTGAACTGTAATTCACAGAAATCTTTAGCCCTCATAATTCTTGAAGCCAGCAGTGGTGAAACACGATTGCCATCTAATAATCCCGCACCCAAAACAATAATATATTTTTTGTCCAATCTTGGCGGCAGAAATCGTGTGATTAAAAAGGATGTAATGAAATTCAGCAGCCAAAAAACACAATATCCAACAACTATTAAAATAGAACTAATGATCATCCCTGCTACATGGCTGGGTAAAATTGCTCTCAGTCCTCCAAATACTAGTGGACTAACGATAATCATTATTCCAAGAATTAATGTTAGCATATTGCCGAGAGTATGGCTCTCCTTTCGCCAAACAATCAAAGCATTCCACAGCAACAAAAAACCTAGCAGCAAATATACGACGAAGATTGGAATCAATATGATAACTGCTAAAATTAAAATTCCATACTCCAGCCATAGTAACTGGCTGTAGACCGCTGTTAAAATAATTGTTATCGCTAGGACAATCAATGTTGCATTGCCCAGAATACCATTCAACAATCTAAATTTATTTTTCTTTAAACTAATTGCTAATATTGCTCCAACTGCGACAAGAAAAAGCCATGAAGAAATAATCATAATTGTTCCTAAACTAACTTGCACTTTAGATCCCCCTATATAATTCTTTGTTATAATTTTAACAGATATATCTTATACTTTACATGTCAACTAGCAGCTATCTTGAACTATTTTTATAGCTGGCATTTAATTCACCGAGTGTATATAATAAAACAGTCAATTCTTATAGGAGGTTCCCAGTAATGAAAACAATACTCATACTGCATACTGGCGGTACAATCGCAATGTCGCAAAATGAAGATGGCGGTGTCGCTCCTGGTAGCGCTAATCCCTTAGATACATTTGAAAACCCTTTTCTTGGTAAATTAAATCTGATTACAGAGGATGTCTTTAATCTTCCTTCTCCTCATATTGGACCTGACGAAATGCTGATACTGCAAAAAAGAATATTACAGGCAGTAACGGAAAATATTGACGGTGTTGTTGTCACTCATGGCACAGATACTCTTGAAGAAACAGCATATTTTCTTGATTTGACCGTTCCAAATGACTTCCCTGTAGTTGTGACAGGAGCAATGCGTTCCGCAAATGAAATTGGTTCTGATGGTCTTCACAATTTTCAAACAGCCATTCAAACTGCGGCAAGTGATGAAGCAAGAAATAAAGGTGTACTGGTTGTGATGAATGACGAAATTCACACTGCTCGCTACGTTACAAAAACGCATACTACTAATGTTGCAACCTTCCGTACACCTACATTCGGCCCAATTGGATTAGTAACCAAAGATCGTGTCTTCTTCTATGAACAACTGCTGCTCAACGACTATCATCCAATCAATCATGTTGTAAAACATGTCTATCTGATAAAGGCATACGCCGGGATGGATCCTGAAATATTGGAATTTATGGACAATGATAAAACAAACGGTATTGTAATTGAGGCCTTAGGAGCTGGTAACTTGCCTCCGCATGTTCTACCTGCACTTAAGAAATTACTGGCTCGTAAAATACCGATTGTGCTAGTCTCACGCTGCTTCAACGGCATTGCTCAAAAAGTATATTCATACGATGGTGGTGGAATCCAACTAAACAATCTAGGTGTTACGTTCTGCCATGGCTTAAATGGTCAAAAGGCACGTATCAAGCTATTAGTTGGCCTCAGTGCAGGTCTTTCAACTACAGAATTGACTAACTTCTTGGGTGATGCTGTTTCGTAAGTATAATTCTTTATGCATGTTAATAAATTAAAAAAAGTATCAATATGTTAGACAGAATGTTCCCTCCAGCTTAACATACTAATGCTTTTTTATTTTTACACACAAAATTTTTCTAACTGCTAATTTTAGATCTCCACGTACAACAAGCATAGCAGCTTTCTTCTTCACCCGCTTTAACCAAATGATAAGTTATCAACTGATTTTCAGCCATCCTAGTCTCGGTGTTAACCATCTCACCATAATGAACCTCACGTTTATACTTAATATTCATTTCTACGAGCGTGTGTGTCACTAGGAACTCCTCAGTTAGCCCATCAATCATCCAATCAAAATAGTGGACGTTGTTAACGTGCTGATTTGAGTCAATATCCATAAAGCGTACCCGATAGTTTTTTTCTGAAATCAATTGGCTAGTGTCATCACTTTTTGGATCAGGTACACGCTCAATCTTAGTAGTATATTCGCTCTTATATGGCTCAATAAACTCTGGCAGCAAACGTGCAATCTTCCTTTTTCTCTGATCCATCAAGACGAAAACACTGTGCATTTTTACAATGATAGTTCCTCTTTCATCCTCAATCCAGAAATCACGATAACAAAAATAACGATTATATGAATCAGCCCTAGTAAATATTCTTATATTCTCACCATAAACCGGCAATCTTTCAACTTTCAGGACATGCTGCGTAATTACCCAGCCATAACCTTTTTCATTTAATTTTTCTTCAGTCAAACCCAATTGGATACTCTGATCTTGTGAAGTCAACATCAAGATATTTACCAACATCCCGATTGTTGTTTTTCTAGTCCGATCAGTTTCGTAAAAAAGAACTTTATGGGACTCACTAAAAATATTTTCTTTCAAAAAACCGCCGTCTTTCTCTATGCATCAATATGATGAAAAGTATTGTAAACTACTTGCTTTCTCAAATTGTTTTTCTTTGCAACTTCCTTAATTGCATCATTCGTCCGATAATCCTCTTTATTAATCAAGTTAGCAACCTGTTCTTCTACTGGCACTCCACTGATTGCCTCTAACTCATCTTCTTCTGGGCTATCTGGGCTTCCTTCCATGATAATGCAAAATTCACCACGAACCTGTTCTGTTTTGGCCCATTCAAGTGCTTCGGCAACCGTACCTCTGATGAACTCTTCATATCTTTTGGTAAGCTCTCGACACAAAACAATTTTTCTTGTTCCACCAAAAAAGACCTGAAAGGACGCTAATGTTTTTTTCAGGCGGTGCGGTGCCTCATAAAAAATCAATGTCTCTTCTTTTTTTGCCAGAGATTCCAACTGCTCTTCTTTTTCCTTTTTTCGTCGTGAAATAAATCCAATAAATGTAAAGGGCTGCGGAACCAGTCCTGAAGCAATCAATGCGCTCAACCCCGCATTTGCACCAGGTAATGGGATAACCGAAATTCCTGAATTGATGCACGCTACAACTAATTCATGTCCAGGATCACTAATTGATGGCGTCCCTGCATCACTAACTTGCGCAATCGTAATTCCTTCAGCTAGTTTCTTTAATAGTTGAGGAATTCTTGCCTGTGTATTGTGTTCGTGAAAGCTAATCTGCGGTGTCTTAATTTCAAAATGATTCAATAATTTCTGAGTATTACGCGTATCTTCCGCCGCAATTAGATCTGCCTCCTTGAGAACATCAACTGCTCGATAGGTCATGTCCCCCAAATTACCTATTGGCGTTGGTACTAAATAAAGTGACCCTTGGGTTTCTTCTTGCCGATAGCTGCTCATCTTCTCTAATGTCATTGGCGTCTCTCCCCATAAATTACATCTTGGCAAAAGACACAGGGTTCATCGTTAATTCTTCTAGTTCCATACATACTATCAACATTGCATACATGAAATCCTTCTTCGTATAGCATCTCTAAGTTTTTGCGTGACTTAGATAATCCGACTTGTTCATCAGACTGCTTTTGTTCTTCTAATTCTTTCAGATGAACTCGCAAATGCTGGTTCTCAATCTCTAATTCTGCATTTTTTTCAATGACTTTTGTCATCTCTGCTTTTATCAGTTCAATTTTTTCAATCATCATCTGAGCTTCTGCACCTAAATCGGAGAATCCATCATATAATTCTCGCTTGTTCAAAAAATCACCTTCGTTTATGCGTGATAACATTGACTTAAATCAATGGTCAATGCTTCAATAACATTCTGGAACGAGACATTCACCGCTAACTTCCTTCTCGTCTCTAGAACTAACTCAACAGCTTCCATAACCCTGCCAGCTGTCAATCCTGCTATTAATACTGTGAAGTCTGCTTCAAATTTCACGAAAATATTATCCTTCTCACCATAATATACAGATATTGAGTTTTTAACAAGTAAGATTATTAAATTCAATAAAATAACTTCATCATCTTTATTATTTATTAGTGGCAATAAACTTGTTTGAACTTCCACAAAACATCTTGCGTCTCCTTGTAAAATATGTAAGTACCAGACACATACATTCTGGACAAGTTTATCAAAATCTTCAGTTGCTGCTATTTTTTCAGATTCAGCTAGACTATTTGCCAGATTACCCAAAATAACTGCTTTATCTGCCGGAACTCCTATTTTTTTTAACGCAGCTGCCAGTTGAGTACTAGAGGGTTGTGTAAGTTCAAACACTTGGCACCGCGAGACAATTGTTGGCAAGATTCGATTGACCGTTTCCGTCAACAAAAATGCAACTACAGTCCCACTAGGTTCTTCAAGAAACTTCAACAGACTATTAGCAGCACTTGCCGTCATTTTATCAGCATCTTCAATAATAAAGGTCTTTTGCTTGCCTTCAATCCCACTCTTGCTAAACTCTGACTTCAAGAAGCGAATCTGATCAACTTTGATTGATAACCCGTCAGGCGCAACATGTACAACATCTGGATGGTTACCGCTTGCAATTCTCCGACATTCTTCGCAATCTAAACAAGGTCTACCCGCAATCTTATTTTGACAGAAGATTCCCTGAATAATCCACAACGCTAATGCTTTTTTACCGATGCCTTTTGGACCAGTCAATAAGTAAGCATGTGCTAAGTGACCTTGTTTTATCATATTAGCAAAATAATCAGTTAAAACTATTTGCTGCTTTTGGATTTCATTGTTATCACTCATAGTCTACAAACCTAAAATTGTTGGAAAGAATCAATTGGTAATACAAAGACTGTTGCTCCTCCAACTTGAACCTCTACAGGGTACGCAGCAGACGAGTCCATTGAAGCATCTAAATTAATTGGAGGTGTCATGAATTGTTTACGTGTTCTTGATGTCTCACGAATAAGCTCGAGTACTTCTTCAATTCGTTCTTCTTCAATTCCAATCATAAATGTTGTATTACCTGATTTTAGAAAACCACCAGTTGTTGATAACTTTGTTGCACGAATATTAGATTCAATAAACAAATTGCTTAATCGATTACTATCTTTGTCTTGGACAATCGCGATGATCATTTTCATTTTCTTTTTCCTCCATCTTTGAATCCTTATTTAAAAAGATCTGGTAATCTTATTCTCATTTGATTAACTGTAAGTTCGATAACTTCATTCAAAGGACGAGAAGCATCAATCACAATAATTCGTTCAGGATTATTCTGTGCGAGTTTTAAATATGCAGCATGTACAGTGTTATGGAAATCCAAGGACTCCTTATCAAGCCTATTTATCTCGTTTTGTCTGTGTTCTTTGATACGATTTAATCCTATTTTCGGCAATAAATCAAAATAAAAAGTAAAATCTGGAGTAAGACCTTCCGTAGCAAAAAGATTCATTTGTAAGACTTCTTCTTCACCCAATCCCCGCCCAGCGCCCTGATAAACGATTGAACTATCTACATAACGATCACAAAGAACTAGTTTTTCTTGTCTCAATGCTGGTAAAACACTCTCGATTAAATGCTGTCTCCGTGCTGCCGCATAAAGCAAAGCCTCAGTTCTTGCATCCATCTCAACCAATTCGGTATCTAAAATTATATCCCGAATTGCCTCAGATATGCGATTACCCCCTGGTTCTCTCGTTAATAGATACTTCTTATTATGTTTCCTTAATAAACTAACTATTCCCTGCAAAACACTGGTTTTCCCGGATCCTTCTGGGCCTTCAAAAGTTACAAATTTTCCACTCACACATTTGACCTCACTAACTTACTCATAATTCTATTTTACTTTACTAATTCCTAGCTGTCTAACAATCTTAACTTCAAATTTAATGTTCAATTATTGAAGACTGCACATGCCCGCGAACTTTCCTTCTGCGAGCTTCCATATATAGAAATGCATATTTTGCACCTTCAAGCATGGTTTGGGCAATTAACTCACTATCTTCTTCTCTGACTGCCCTTTGAGTTTGTTTAGCCTGTTCCCATTGAGCAGCTGCTAAATCAATCGTATTAAGCAGTCTTTCATCATATTCTTTTCTTAACCTCTGCTGCTTCTTGCCAAACATCTCAATCATCCTCTCTAAATTTCTTGACGACCTTCAATTGCTTTAAACAATGTCATCTCATCTGCATATTCAATATCACTGCCTACCGCTAATCCATGAGCTAATCTCGTTACTTTTATTTGTGCTGGCTTAATCAACCGTGAGATATACATCGCGGTTGCTTCGCCTTCTGGAGTCGCATTAGTTGCAATAATTACCTCTGTCAAAGCCGTATTTTTTTGAAGTCTTTTGACGAGGCCAGTGATATTAATATCTTCAGGGCCTTTACCTTCCATGGGAGATAAAACACCATGCAAAACATGATACAGCCCATGATATTCCCGCATTCTTTCAAGTGACATTACATCTTTAGGCTGTTCAACAACAATGACTTTTGTCTGGTCCCGCTGTTTATCAGCACAAATGATACATGGATCGCTTTCCGTTATATTTCCGCAGATACTGCAATAATGCAAATCTTTTTTTGCAGTGATTAATGATTGTGCAAAATCATTTACGTCCTCTTCTTGCATATCAATTGTAAAGAAAGCTAAACGGGTCGCTGTTTTCTCCCCAATTCCAGGTAATTTTAGGTAGCTATCAATCAATTTGGCAATTGGTTCTGGATATTGCATATTAACATTCCTCTCTGCCTAATTTATAATTAAAATCCTGGAATATTTTGTGAGTACTTGCCCATTGTCTGTTGCGTTTGCTTGTCAATTTTTGCAATTGCATCATTGACTGCCATTATTACTAAATCTTGCAGCATATCAATATCGTCAGGATCTACAGCTTCAGGCTTAATTTGAAGATCCTTCATTTCTTTCTTTCCATCAAATGTTGCAACTACTAAATCATCTGCTGATTTCCCTGTAAATTCTTGTTTCTCAAGCTCTTCTTGGTCCTTCTTCATATTCTTTTGCATCTTCTGCATTTGTTTCATCATACCTTGCATATTTCCCATTCCACGCATCATAATTAATTTTCTCCTTAGTCTTCTTTTATTTTAACTATCTGATTGAAGTCTTCACCAAAAAGCTGCTTTGCGGCAGTAATTTGTGAATCCTCTACTGCTTGCTCTTTACTATCAGGCCTATTATCAGGCTGTTCGTCTTTTTCAGAACTTCCTTGATGTTCAACAAGATATTTCTCCCTAATCTCAGGCCATTTATCTTTTGGCATAAATACCAGCTTATAATCTTCCCCTATTAATCGTTCCAAACCTTGGATTAGGCTATCCTTTAATGCTGTGTTTCCATCAGCTTTCTCATACAAGAAATCATAATCAAAACTAACAATCACACCCTTTGCACTAGCAGCTACAGGCTTGCTAACATTCATGATTGCACGCTGTGTAATTGACAGCATATTCATCAAATCTGACCAGATATCTTTTAACTTTATCAGGTCATCTCTTGTCGCATCAGCAAGTATAGGATATACCCTTTTTAAATCAATTGTTGCACTGCTCTTTTTTCTTACAGGTGCTTTCTTTTCTTTTACTGTTTCAACACGTTTTACTGTACCTTTTTGTAAATTACCAACAGCTTGTTTCAACTCTTTAACTTGTAATTTCAACTGTGTGATTTCTTCTTGGGGCGCTTTTTGTATCGCATCAACAGTTTTCTGAGCAACTTTGACCTGTTTTGTTAATTGTGCTAATTTGACGGTCAAGACTTCAAGATAGATGTCTGCATGTGTAGAAAAACGCATATTTTGCTGCTGTTCGTTTAAAATATCAATTGCCTTATACAATGACTGAACATTTGTTTTATCTGCAAGGTCTTTGAAGTCCTCGTCTATATCCAACAAACTATTTTGTTCTACAATGCTGGGAGAAGCCTGATATAATAATAAATCCCGACAGTAATCAATAACATCTTCTACCAAGCGGTTAGCGTCTTTCCCCTCAGCCATTACTTCTTGCAATGTTTGGAGGGCCAAGGCTGTCTCACCTTCAAAAACTAATTTGAGATACTGATTGAGTTTCTCGTGCTTGACACTACCTGTCACAAGCAATGCATTTTCAAGCGTTACGACATCATTACCAAAAGAAAGCACTTGATCCAGAATACTCAGTGCATCCCTCATTCCACCAGCCGATGCTTTTGCGATGACTCTCAAAGCGCGTTCTTCATACTTAAAATCTTTTTCTGTTAAAATATACTGCATTCTCGCAATAATATCATCATTAGTAATTCTCTTAAAATCAAATCGTTGCGTTCGCGATATTATTGTTGCCGGAATTTTATGCGGCTCAGTCGTTGCTAAAATAAATACAACGTTGCTAGGTGGTTCTTCCAGTGTCTTCAATAATGCATTAAATGCCCCAGTTGAAAGCATATGGACTTCATCAATAATGTATACCTTATAATCAGCCTGCGTTGGTGCGTACTTAACCTTATCCCTGATATCACGAATCTCATCCACACTATTATTAGAAGCCGCATCAATTTCAATTACATCATTCAGCCGTCCTTCAGTAATTGCATGACAGGTTGCACATTCATTACAAGGCTCACCATCTTTTTGATTATGACAATTAACCGCCTTTGCAAAAATCTTTGCTGCCGAGGTTTTACCCGTACCACGCGGCCCCGTGAAAAGATACGCATGACTCGTTTGCTGGGTCATAATTGCATTTTGTAAAGTTTGCGTTATCATCTTTTGACCGACTAAATCAACAAATTTTTGTGGCCGCCAGACACGGTATAGAGCCTGATATCCCATGCTAACACTCCTATCTTTTGCAATTTAAAAAAACTCCCGACCACAAGACAGTCAGGAGATAAATGTCATATTAACTTGAGACACATGCCGAACCGAGCTTAGTGCTGCTTCCTTCCGGACCTGACACGGTTCACAAGGACAACATTGTCCCAAGGCCTTGCGGCATATTCTATGATACATGAAATCCTAGGAAAATGCTAGTCCTTTCGCTTTGATTTCTTCTTTTTTAGCCTAATATTTCTAAAAAAATCCTTAAGCAGCTGTGCGCATTCAACTTCCAGACATCCTTTTTCAACAACCACCTGATGATTGAATCTACTATCATTCAGCAAGTTCATCAATGACCCCGCAGCTCCAGCTTTAGGATCCAGCGCTCCATAATAAACCTGCTTGATTCTTGAATTAAGAATTGCACCACTGCACATCGGGCAAGGTTCTAACGTCACGAATAACTGGGCTTCGGGCAAACGCCAACTTCTGCAAAAAGCATTTGCTTCTTGAATTGCCAATATCTCAGCATGCATTGTTGCATCCTGTGCATGCTCTCTAAGATTATGACCGCGACCGACAATCTTCCCAGCGACTACAACAACACATCCAATAGGAACTTCACCAATTACAGCAGCCTTTTGTGCCTCATAGATAGCTTCTTTCATGAAGAATTCCTTCTGCAGATTACTTAAAATCAAAATCGACCTCCAACATTAGACATTCTTTATACTTTCTAAAATAAAATAACCCTTGTCTCTTGCCACTACCTCACAATTGTCAAAGACTGTTTCCATTACTTTCTTTGCAGATGGTGCCCCTTGTTTCTTTTGAATTACCACAACTAGTCTGCCACCAACACTAAGATGATTGATTGCTTCGACCAAAATTTGTGAAACGATCTTCTTCCCCGCACGAATCGGTGGATTCGATATAATCAGGTTATAATCTGCACATTCAACCTTGTTATATACGTCAGATTCCCAAATATTAACATTTTTAATTTCATTTAATTCCGCATTTTTTTTTGCTAATGAAAGTGCAAGTTCGTTAACATCTACCATATCAACAACTAACTTTGGATTTCCTTTCGCTATTCCTAAACCAATCGGGCCATACCCACAGCCAAGATCCAAAATCCTACCCTCATGCATTGCTTCAATTCTTAGATTATCAATTAATGCTCTTGAACCATAGTCAACAGTTGTTTTTGAAAAAACACCATTGTCTGTTACAAAATCAATTTTATTTCCTAAAATATCAAAAGCCCATCTTTTTTCTTCATGTACTACTTTAGGGTTTTTTGAGTAATAATAATTTTCCATTTGTCCCTACCTTTTCAATAATTGTCCTAAACTTTTGAGGCACTTGAATTCTATCAGAAATTTAAGCTCCAACAAAATCACTATATGTCGTATATTAGCAAAAGAAACAAACACAATATATAGTATTTGTTTCTTGCTTATTCTGATAAATGATGTATACTAATCATACAACAAATTAATGTGAGGTGCTAGTTATGAGTTTATCTATTTATACAAAAAACAATTGCATTCAATGCAAGATGACTAAAAAGTTTTTAAGTGAGCACAATATTTCTTTTGAAGAACACAATATAAATACTGAGCCACAATATATTGATTATCTTAAGGAGAAAGGATTTCGATCTGTCCCCGTTATTGAAGACAACGATGATCCAATCATCAATGGTTTCCGTCCTGATCTTTTAAGAAATCTGGCTGTACAATGAAAATTGTTTTCTTTAGTGTGACCGGTCAAACACGAAGATTTATAAATAAATTGGATCTTCCGTATGTTGAAATCACACCAACGAATCCTTTCTTTGCGGTAAATGAACCCTACATACTGGTGGTTCCTACCTATGAAAAAGAAATAACAGAATTCATAGAAGATTTTCTAAACTATAGTGTTAATCGGCAAAATCTGCTCGGAGTTGCGGGCACAGGTAATCGAAATTTTGCCGAGCTTTTTATTTTTACTGCAAAAGACATTGCACGCGAATATCAAGTTCCCTTAGTATACTCATTCGAATTCAGCGGTACTCCTAAGGACATTGAAAATTTTAAGAAAGTGGTGCATGAGATTGACATTAAAACAGCTAGATAGCACTAATGTAACTTATTATGATTTAAATAATGAAATTAATATTCCAGTAAATGGACAGATTCCACTCAATAAAGACAAAGAAGCACTCGCTGCTTTCTTGAAGGAAAACATTGAACCAAACTCAATGAAATTTTCATCTTTGGAAGAACGTTTTAATTATCTAATAGCCAACGATTATCTAGAAAAAGAATTCATTGAAAAATATAATTTTCAATTTATTAAGAAACTATATTCATTCCTTTCTGAACAGAACTTTACTTTCAAGACTTTCATGGCGGCCTACAAATTTTATGCACAGTATGCACTTAAGACAAACGATAATAACCTATATCTTGAAAGTTTCATTGATCGTGTGGCTGCAAATGCACTATTCTTCGCTGATGGAGATGAGCAGTTGGCGTTGACACTTGCCGATGAAATTGTTCATCAGCGTTACCAACCAGCCACACCTTCATTTTTAAACGCTGGGCGCAAGCGTCGTGGTGAACTTGTTTCTTGTTTCTTAATTCAAGTTACAGACGATATGAATTCTATTGGACGTGGAGTAAATTCTGCACTTCAATTATCACGAATTGGCGGTGGTGTTGGAATCACGCTTAGTAATTTGCGCGGAGCTGGTGCCCCCATTAAGAACATTCAAGGTGCCGCGTCAGGAGTTGTCCCAGTCATGAAGTTACTTGAGGATAGCTTTTCTTACTCAAATCAGTTGGGACAGCGTCAAGGTGCCGGGGTGGTTTACCTGAATATCTTCCATCCAGATGTTGTTGCCTTTTTATCTGCAAAGAAGGAAAATGCTGATGAAAAAATTCGTGTTAAGACACTTTCACTGGGATTAGTAGTGCCTGACAAATTTTATGAGCTTGCACGTAATAATGAAGAAATGTATCTTTTTGATCCTTGGGGTGTAGAACGCGAGTATGGCAAACCATTCTCTTATATTGATATCACAAAAGAATACGATAATCTTGTTGCCAACCCTAATATTCCTAAGAAAAAGATTTTGGCGCGTGATCTCGAAACTGAAATCAGCAAGTTACAACAAGAGTCTGGCTATCCTTATATTATTAATATTGATACTGCCAACCATGATAACCCGATTGACGGTAAAATCATTATGAGTAATCTTTGTACTGAAATTCTTCAAGTTCAGAAGCCATCACTTGTTAATAATAGCCAAAATTTTGACGAACTTGGTACTGATATCAGCTGTAACTTGGGATCAACCAATATTGTTAATCTGATGGCATCACCTGATTTTGGTAATTCTGTTGATGCAATGGTGCGTGCACTTACCTATGTTACCGATCACTCTGAAATCGATGTTGTTCCTTCAATTCAAAATGGTAATCATCTTGCACATACTATCGGATTAGGTGCGATGGGATTACATGCTTTTTTTGCTAAAAATCACATTTTCTATGGTTCTGAAGAATCAATTGATTTTACCAACATCTACTTCATGCT
Source organism: Liquorilactobacillus sp. (assembly GCF_047719775.1). Taxonomy (NCBI): domain Bacteria; kingdom Bacillati; phylum Bacillota; class Bacilli; order Lactobacillales; family Lactobacillaceae; genus Liquorilactobacillus; species Liquorilactobacillus sp. The sequence goes on along the minus strand of NZ_JBDNTS010000004.1, from coordinate 27,277 downwards.
GCTAAACTATTGGTCTTTACAATCCTCAAATCAGATTGCCAAGGAACGTGGTATTGTATTCAACGGTTTTGAAAAGAGTTCTTACGCTGATGGCTCATACTTCAATAAATATTTGGAGCAAGATTTTCAACCCAAAACACCTAAAGTCAAAGAAGTTTTCAAGAATATTTTTATTCCTTCAAAACAGGATTGGGAAATACTCAAGGATGCTATCAAAAAAGATGGGCTCTACCATCAAAATCGACTTGCCGTTGCTCCTAATGGTTCAATCTCATACATTAATGATACAACTGCCAGCTTACATCCAATAATCAATCGGATTGAAGAACGTCAAGAACGTAAAATCGGCAAAATTTATTATCCAGCTCCATACCTTTCAAATGATACAATTCCTTATTATCAGTCTGCATATGATACAGATATGCGCAAAGTTATCGATGTGTATGCTGCAGCACAACAGCATATTGATCAAGGTATGAGTATGACACTGTTTATGCGTTCAACAATCCCTGAAGGCATGTATGAATGGAAAAATGGAAAAACTAACAAGATGACCACACGTGATTTGACAATTTTGCGTAACTACGCACATGCCAAGGGAATTAAGTCAGTTTATTATGTTCGGACATTTACAGATGATCAAAATGAAATTGGTGCAAACGAATGTGAAAGTTGTGTTATCTAATAGCTAAGGAGCCTGAATAATAATGGAAGATTTCTACCGAGCAATTAATTGGAATAAGCTTGAAGATCAAATTGACAAAGCAACATGGGAAAAGTTAACAGAACAATTCTGGTTAGATACAAGAATCCCACTGTCAAACGATTTACCCGATTGGCGTAAATTCAACGATGAAAATAAAGAAGTTGTCGCACATGTTTTTGGAGGATTAACGCTGTTAGATACTGTTCAGTCACAAGATGGTATGGATTCTCTAATGAAGGATATCAGAACTCAGCACGAACGCGCTGTTTTAAATAATATTCAGTTTATGGAGTCTGTTCATGCAAAGAGTTATTCTTCAATTTTTTCTACTTTAAATACACCTAGAGAGATCGAAGAAATATTTGACTGGACGCATACAAATAAATATTTGCAGTACAAAGCTAATAAAATCACTAATATTTATCGTACCGGAACTCCATTAGAGAAGAAAGTCGCATCAGTCTTTCTTGAGACGTTCCTCTTTTACTCTGGTTTCTACACACCGCTTTATTGGCTTGGTCATAATAAGTTGGCTAACGTTGGTGAAATTATTAAGTTGATTTTACGTGATGAATCCGTTCATGGAACATATATTGGATACAAATTCCAACTTGGTTTCAACGAACTTGATGAAAAGCAGCAAAGTGAAATGTTGTCTTGGGTCTATGAACTGCTTTACGACTTGTACGACAACGAAGAAAAATATACTCATGAATTATATGATACTGTTGGCTGGACAGAAAAGGTTCTTGCCTTTCTAAGGTACAATGCAAACAAGGCCCTGATGAATCTCGGTCTGGATGCTCTCTTCCCAGATACGGTTGATGATGTTGATCCTGTTGTTATGAATGGCATTTCTACTTCTACCTCCAACCATGATTTCTTTTCACAAGTTGGAAATGGTTATCTTTTAGGGGATGTTGAACCAATGTCTGATGAAGATTATAATATTGGATTATAAATGCTGAGCTTGAATTATGCTGCTTAGACTTATAGGACACGTTTATTCATAAAAATAAATAAGGAAATTTGAGTCAAAATGAAGTACCCCATAATAGTTAGACATCGCAAAATCTAATTATTATAGGGTACTTTTTATGACCAAATATACAAGTAAATTCAAAGTTAGTACTCAAATTTTCCCGACTTATCTTACTCTCCCTTGTTACCATCTCTCTTCAATAACAGTAGCGACAAAAGAGTTGAGTTATATTTATTTGTTGAAAAATGCAGCAAAAGCAAAAAAACTTTTTCTCCCTTTCGAAGGCTGATTTACTACACTCGCCACTTCTGCCATCGTAACCATAACAGAACTTCTGCGTCTATAGGCAGTGTATTTAGGATACCAATTCGTAACGTATTTTTCCTTATATGCCCTCAACCCTTGAAATCCGTAAATACGATATCCATACTCGTAAATTAAATGCGCGGCCCTTTCTTCAATGAAGCTGTATGAAGATCTCCCTACGTTGGATAAAGGTGCCATTCCTAAGTTGAAGTATTCATAATGTTCCGCGCGACCATATTCGAAAAGACTTATAAAAATCTTATCCATTATTCCTGAAGGAGCAGCTTTCCTATGACGCATTAAATCAATTGATAGAACCCTTTTACTACCAGTAGGCATCATAGAAGCAAAGGCTATTGCACGGTTCTTTGAGTCGCGTATCACAGCGATTGGAGCCTGATTAAGATAATATTCATCAAAGAATCCAAGAGAGAAACCCTTTTCGACTTGTCCATCCAACCATTCATCTGATATTTCTTTAAACTCAGCTAATTTTTCTTGCGAAAATGGTGGCATTTCAAAAGAAAATGAATAATCTTCCCGTTCAAATTTATTCATTAATGCCCGCTGTGCTCGCTGCTTTTTCCCAGCTAGTGTAAAGGAATCTAACTCAACAAAACCTTCTTCACCAGTTTTTAAGAAATCAAAACCAAGATCATGCAGCAAAAGTGTTAATTCATTGCCTATTTCGTAAAAAACAAGTTGATATCCTTGTACATCAGCAGCTATCATTAGCTGTGTGACAGCTTCCCTCAGATATTCACGATTCCCCACCGGTTCACCCATTACTATAATCTTATCAGCTTTTTTCTTATACATGAAAAAAAGCTGATTTTCTTCATTCTTTTGGAAGAAATAAAATTGCTTGTCTCTTAGATAAGCCAAATGACTTGTTTCATTACCTCCATATTTTTCAACAACTGCTTTTACTTTTTTTTCTGGAAAAACCATATCCGAGAAAATTGACTTATTAGCAGTGAAGTACCTGAAAATAATAATCAATATAATCGCAGCAATCAACATTCCGAGAAATCCTAAAAACCAAATTTTTTCTGATGGAAAAAGTAGTGCAATCGGTATCTCATGTCGTATAAGATGTTGTGGTGCATTCATAATACCTACGGTGGCATACAATCCAAAGACGACGATAAACATGACAATATCCATTACTATTCTGTTAAAAGAATAAGTCAAGTTCTCACGATATAATTCCTTGCGAGAAACGGCCACCACAAGTGTAACAAATATCAAAAAGATTGCAGTTGCTATCGAGAAGCTTCGCCAGAGCGTGTTTATAATTCCGATTAACAACACGCATAGTGTTGGCCAATAGGCTTTTTTTACTTTTGCTTCAATCCCTCTCGCAACACCTATCAGCAAAAAGGCAAAGACAATACTCGATAATTGATTCAAGAAGAAAAAAGTATATGGATATAATTTAACAAATACAGTATTACCAAAAGCAAAATTTGGCACAGTTGACTCTAGCAGTATTAAGCTACCTGAGACATACAAAAATAATGTCAAGATAACATGGGCTGTTTTCTGAATAATCGACTTTGGAATTCCATCCAAAAAAAGATTGAGTCGTTTGCCTGCATTCCTAGCAAAAAGAAAGATCCCAATAAAAAATGGCAATATGTAATAAAACAACCTGAAAAATAGCAGCCATGCCACACCTTTTCCGTTAACAACTCCCAAATTAAGCAAACCAATCAACATGAATACATCGAATGAGCCTAACCCACCAGGAACTAACGAAATTACTCCAATGATTGATGCGATAAAATACAATACCATGACTTCACCAATATTGAACTGTACTCCCATTAAAACACCAATCAGCAAAAACATTCCCGCTGCAAAACCCCATTCAAGCACCGAACCTGATACTAATAAAAACTCCTTCTTCCACGAAAGATCATTGAAGAATTTAGAGTCATTCAATTTTGTAAACATAATGATTCCAGGAAAATATAACGCACCACCAATTAACCAAACACTATACTGATCAAACCGATGATCATATCCAAAGCCAAAAATCATAATCAGAGAAATCATACAAAACAATGATAATCCAGATAATAAAAATAAAGCAATTTTGGATAAAGCAAAAATTACCTGCTTTTTCGAAGCATTTTTACCATAGAAATTAGCACGCAAAGTTGCCCCCAAAAAGCCCCCAAAACCAGCAATATTCGTAAATGTATTTGTAATCCATCCATTTCGCAAGATCTCCTGCATAGAATACTTTCCCGGAAGAAACGAAACAATTACAAAGTCATACACGAGCATTGGTAAAACAGCGATAAACCCAGCTACTGTCATTATTCCAATACTGCCAAGCGATTGTGAACTTAAATTGAATCTAACTTGCTCCCATGATATGCCCTTAAAGATTCTTCCAACTTCAAAAGCAACAAACCATAATACTGAAAAAATAAATAACCCTTTAATTAAAGACCATCGTTTTTCAAGAAAAAAGATAATCTTTGAAACCCCATTCTTCATTTTCCCCAACTCCCAATTCAAGAACCTTTGATTATTATGCCACACCTATTAGTAATCTGCCCTGCTAAACTCATAAATTTAATAAATTTGCTAAAAAAAGAGACTCACCCATTAATTACTGAGTGAATCTCTTTGAGTTAGTTGCAATTACTTAAGAGTAACTACGCCGCCAACAGCTTCAAGTTTAGTCTTGATTTCTTCAGCTTCGTCCTTAGAAACGCCTTCCTTAACGATTGAAGGAACACCATCAACCACACCTTTAGCGTCTTTCAAGCCAAGACCTGTAATCTCACGAACAGCCTTGATTGCTTTAATCTTTTGGTCGCCAGATTCTGTTAATTCAACATCGAATGAATCTTTTTCTGCAGCAGCTTCGCCTGCACCTGCGCCTGCAGCAGCAACTGGAGCTGCTGCTGAAACACCAAATTCTTCTTCGATAGCTTTAACTAAGTCGTTTAATTCAAGAATGCTAGCTTCTTTTAAATCAGCAATGATTTTTTCTGTATCTAATGCCATTGTTAATATCCTCCATTAAAATAATTTATTTTTTAAAATTGACAATTAAGCTGCGTCGCCATCTTTGCTTTCGGCAACAGCCTTAACAGCATAAGCAACGTTGCGCACAGGTGCTTGCAATACTGAAAGTAACATTGAAAGCAATCCTTCGCGACTTGGTAATGTTGCAAGTGCGTTGATTTCTTCTAAAGACGCAACCTTACCTTCAATCATGCCACCCTTAATCTGTAACGTATCAATATCCTTTGCAAATTTTGCAAGAATACGTGCAGGAGCAACAACATCTTCCTTAGAAAAGGCTACAGCTGTAGGACCAGCAAAAACGGCATCTAAACCTTCATAACCGGCCTTATCGGCTGCACGCTTAAGATAAGTGTTCTTAACAACACGCATCTCGACACCTGCCTCACGTAATTCCTTACGTAATTCAGTTACTTGTTCAACTGTAACACCACGATAATCAACAACTACACATGAAACAGCAGCATTGAATTTTTCAACAACCTCTGCAACAGCTGCAGCTTTTTTAGTGATAATTTCCTTACTCATTTGATTCACCTCCTAGTCATTGTATCAGGGTTCAAAATAAAAAACCCTATGTCCACTAAGACATAGAGAAAATTTCAAAGTAAAATATAGTTTCACTTAAAATCCTCGGCAGGCAATATATTAAGGCTTTCGCCACCTGAGTCTTAGGTAGAATCATTATAAAAAATCAACCGTAGTCAGAATATCGCATAAACTGACCAAAGTCAATAATAATCTTAAAATTAATTAAAGGCTTGCAACATCGATAGTAACACTTGGACCAAATGTTGAAGCAAACGAAACATGTTTGATATATTGTCCTCTAACAGATGCAGGACGTGCTTTTGCAATTATTTCATGAATTGTACTGAAGTTGCCAACCAAAGCATCTTCTGTAAATGAAACCTTTCCGATAGGAACATGAACATTACCAGCTTTATCCGTACGATAAGTTACCTTACCGGCCTTAGATTCTGAAACAGCTTTAGTAACATCCATTGTAACTGTCCCTGTCTTAGGATTAGGCATCAAGCCTTTAGGCCCTAGGACACGTCCAAGACGACCTACTTGAGCCATCATATCAGGTGTTGCAATTGCAATATCAAAATCCAACCAACCATCTGAGATACGTTGAACTAGATCATCGTCGCCAACAACATCTGCACCAGCAGCCTTTGCTTCTTTAGCTTTATCACCCTTAGCAAAAACAATAACCTTTTGATCTTTACCAGTACCATTTGGTAAAACAACAGCCCCACGTAATTGTTGATCAGCTTGTTTTGTATCAAGATTCAAATTGTAAGCTACTTCGATTGTTGCATCAAAGTTTGCGAAATCGATTTTCTTTACTAAGGCAACCGCTTCTGCAACTTTATAAACCTTATTAGCTTCAACTTGTTTTGAAGCTTCAATATATTTTTTACTATTTTTAGCCATTTTGTGTTTTCCTCCTTGCAAATGTGGTGTAACGGATATACCTCCCACTTGGCACATCTACTTTCATAGAGTGCCCGTCTGAGAAGCATGGCCGTAGAAAAATTAGTCTTCTACAACAAAGCCCATGCTTCGTGCAGTACCTTCAATCATGCGCATTGCAGCTTCAACATCTGCAGCGTTTAGATCTTGCATTTTTGTTTCAGCGATTTCCTTCACTTGTGCCTTTGTAACTGTAGCAACCTTCTTAGTGTTAGGCTCGCCAGAACCATGTTCAACACCAGCAGCCTTCTTTAACAAAACTGCTGCAGGCGGTGTCTTTGTAACAAATTCGAATGAACGATCTTCAAATACTGAGATTACAACAGGGATAAGCATCCCAGCCTGATCAGCTGTACGTGCATTAAATTCCTTTGTAAATCCCATGATATTGATACCAGCTTGACCTAGAGCAGGTCCAACTGGTGGAGCTGGAGTTGCTTTCCCAGCAGGAATTTGCAATTTAACAACATTAATTACTTTTTTAGCCACGGTACATACCTCCTTAAGTCCGTGTGTGGTACGGATGGCCAGCTTAATTTGGCCTCCCACTTGTATGAAAAACATACTATTGTACAATACCACGTTATCTTATTTTATTCAAGTTAATTTAATAAGAATTCCATAATCTGCTTCAAAATATCATTATCTTCATGTAATTCACGATGCGTTACTTTTCTATTCCTTACTATTTTTTCACGATAGTGTCCCACATCTTCAAGTAAGTAGCGTAAAGCTTTTGCTGAAGAAATAGATACCTTTCCATCAGAAAAGCCAAAATCACTATTACCTATGATATTAAAAACTTCAATATCATTATCGAGATTTTTACTACCCTTTTTTAATAATTTGTATCTCGTCGTTTGCTTTAAGGGAACCCCTTTTTCAGACAGCTGAATATGTTCAACTTCCGCAGAATCAATTCCTGGCTCAATATCTGCAAATGGTGCTCCAAGCATTATCATTTTTTTTATTTTCGGCAAGTTTTTAATCTGCAAATTTGTTAATAGATATAATACACTAACTGCGCCCATAGAATGGGCTACAACATTGAGCTGTTCAACACCATATTCGGACTTCAACTTACTGAATATTTCTCCCAGCCATGTTCCTTGCTGTTCAACGCTTCGCTTCCCATTCCTGAAAATTATCTGAATTCCAGAATCCTTCAGAATTGATTTTTTAGAAAAACTGAAGACACCTTTATGCGAGACCGTAATAACAATTCGATTGGAAATAAATTGTCTCTTTCTTAGTTTGTGTATCATACTGAAGAAAGACCAAAATCCGCCAGCATAGCCGTGTATAAAAACAAGCGGCACGTTAATTTTCTTGTCCATCAAATCACTTTCTTCAAATAGACTAAATTAATTTATCAACCTGATCATAATTTAATTCGGTTGCTGTTTCTCGACTGAACATATCAATACTGACACGTAGCTTCATTTTTTCCTTATCAACTTCAGTTATCTTACCAACAAGGCCTTTGAACGCTCCTTCAATAATTGTAACTGACTCGCCTATCTCAACATCAAAGTCCTGATGTCTTGAGCTCATCCCTAATCTGCGAAGTATTAACTCCACTTCATCTGAAAGAAGCGGTGCCGGCTTACTTCCTGCCCCATGAGATCCAACAAAACCAGTTACACCTGGAGTATTACGTGCAACATACCATGACCGATCCGTCATTACCATTTCGACTAAAACATATCCTGGAAATGTTTTTTTAGTCTCAACCTTATCCTTACCTGTCTTAGTAGTTTCCGTTTCTTCCTCTTCTGGAACTACAACTCTAAAAATATAATCTTCCATCCCCATTGACTGTGCACGTGATTCTAAGTTTTTTCTTACTTTGTTCTCATATCCTGAGTATGTGTGCAGCACATACCAGTTTTTTTCAAATGATTCTGGCATCAGATTATCCTCCTAAAATAATTAAAACACAAAAATAAAAAAACCTCGAACATTCGAAGTTTCCTCTACGAAAATAGTATATCATAGAAAATTGGAAATTACCTACGATTCAGTAACTCTTTTAGAAATTATTATGCAATAAAGCTTACCACCCACTGTACGAGAAAATCAACAATGGCAAAAAAAATGGTAAACATTACTGCAGTCGATATAACCGTTGTTGTATCACTGATGGCCTCATTCTTAGTTGGCCAGGTAGTATCTTTCATGGTTTTAAAAACACTTTTAATAAACTTCACTGAAAATCCTCCCTTACCGTGTCTCACGGTGCAAAGTATGCCTATTACAATATTTACAAAATTTCTTGACTTCTAGCCGTTCCTGCCTAGTTGGATTAGCAGCAATAATATAATTACGCGATCCACACACTGAACAAGCTAAAGCTATCTTCTTTTGTGCCATAATGTTTCTCCTATCAATTGTCAGACTAAGTCTACCATGATAATCCTTTTACTGTCAATTATCATTTTTATCTTTAGACATATTATCTCGCAAATCTGCTAAACGTGATAGTTGCTCTTCATTCCATGGTACTTTTCTAACCGCAGCCTCATCTTGATATTGTTTTGCTTGCTTTTTGACATCCTTCTTAGCTCTACTAATATCTTGATACAACTCCCAAGCAGGTATCCGCAATGCGCCTTGAGAAAAAATTGTCCATTGCTCTGCTTGATCGCTTGTCGCGACAGTCACTTGTGTCAGTCTAGTTTGCAACTCTTTTGCCAGTGATTCGATATATGAATCGGCAGTCTGCTCTTCAGCAGTCCAGATAATCTCCAATCCATACTTTTGATAACTTTTACTGAGGCCAGGGACATACATTGCATCGAAAACAACAATGATATGATAATTTCTTTGTTTCTTATAATTAGATAAAACATGCAGCAATGTATCGCGGGCTTCTTCTAAATGTCCTGATAATTTCAATTTATTTAATTGCGGCCAATTACCAATCATATTATAAGCATCAACAATTAGAATGTTCTTCTTCATCTCTAATTCCCCCGTGAAGAAAATCCTTGGTATATCAATAAGCTTGCAGCAACACTTGCATTTAGGCTTTGAACATGTCCAACCATTGGAATTGTTAACATCTCATCACACTCTTTCTTCAAGAGAGGTGAAATTCCCTTGCCTTCATTGCCAATGATTAACGCGACAGCACCAGTTGCATTCCATTTTCGAAAGTCAGTTCCATTCATATCAGTTCCAAAGATCCAAACATTCTTCTTTTTGAGTTCTTTAACAAATTGCACTAAATTAGTAACACGTGCAACTGGGACATGTTCAATTGCTCCAGTGGATGTTTTCGCTACCGTTGAAGTCAGCTGAACAGCACGTCTTTTAGGAATAACAATTCCATGTACACCCGCAGCATCAGCAGTTCGCATGATTGAACCTAAATTGTGTGGATCTTCAATTCCATCCAGAATTAAGAAAAAAGGATCCTCATTCTTACTGGCAGCAGTTGCAAATATATCATCAACTTCAGCATACTTATATGCGGCAACCGCCACAACTATTCCCTGGTGATTTTGTCCATCAGCCAATAAATCTAATTTACTCTTAGGAACTTTGGAAACAATAATTTTCTTTTTCTGTGCTAGTGAAATAATATCACGAATAGCATCAGACTTTAATTCTTCTTGTACAAAAACTTTGTTAATATCCTGGTTGCTTTTGAGCGTCTCGGTTGCCGGATGCCGTCCGATAACGAACTCAGTATCATTATTTGTATTGCCCAAATTATTTTTGCTCCTTTTCAATCATTTCAATACACCATTGGGCTAATTCAGCGACTCGATTTTCCTGATTACTTAAAAATAGATAACCGAACAATGCCTCAAAACCAGTTGAGATACGGTAAGTAATCACTGCCGTATTCTTTGCAGAAGTATGACTTTTAGCATTTCTTCCGCGCCTAAAATATTCTAATTCTGTCTCATTTAAAATATTTTGTTCCTGCATTTTTTCAGTCAGAAAAGACTGTGCCTTTGCTGAAACATAATGAGTAGCTGTCTTATGAAGATGGTTTGGCTTTGTTAACCCCTTAGCAAGCAAATGTTTACGAATATAGACTTCATAAATTGCATCACCCATATATGCCAACGCAATCCCATTTACCTGTTCGAAATCATTTTTTTCATTCATCTTTCTTCCACCTTGTTCCCTGTGCAGTATCTTCCAGTATGATGCCCTTTCCCTTTAATAAATCCCTAATCATATCACTTTTTTCAAAGTTATGATCCCTTCGTGCTGCATTGCGCTGTTCAATCAGCTCTTTGACCTCTTTTACATCAACATCTGTTTCTTTATGAACATTCAAAAAAATACCAAAAATATTCAGTTCCTTAATCAATATTTGCATAAATTCTTCCAAGGTACTCTTTATTACTCGATCTTCCGAACTATAAACATTTAATTTCTTAGCTAGGTCATAAACAACTGTAATTGCATTTTGGACATTAAAATCATCATCCATCGCTGCTTCAAAATCAATTTTTTGTTGGATTAAATATTCATTACTTTCATTATCATTTTGCATTTCTTCAGCATCTTTTAGACGATAGGCAGCATTATCATATGCTCCCTGCAATTTTTTCAAATTTGCAGCTGCGTCTTCCAGATTAGCTTTACTGTATTTAATTGGACGCCGATATTGAGTAGTCGCCATGAAGAACCTTAAGACTTGCGGACTAACTTCTTTAACAATCTCGTGAACAGTAATGAAGTTTCCCAATGACTTACTCATCTTTTCCTCGTCTTCACCAATTGTAACAAAGCCATTATGCAACCAATAATTCGCAAATTTTTTGCCTGTCTTAGCTTCACTCTGTGCAATCTCATTTTCATGATGTGGAAATTCCAAATCCTGACCACCTGCATGAATATCAATCGTATCACCCAAAAATTTCGTTGCCATAACTGAACATTCAATGTGCCAACCTGGACGTCCGCTTCCCCAAGGTGATTTCCAATAAATTTCACCTTTTTTTGCTGCCTTCCAAAGAGCAAAGTCTAAGGGATCTTCCTTCTTTTGAACTTCGTCATCATTAAGGCGCTCACTTGCTCCTTGCTCAAGCTCATTGATTGATTGTCCAGAAAGTTGACCGTATTTTGCAAATTTACGAGCCCGATAATAAACATCGCCTTGGGATTCATACGCGTACCCATTAACAATTAGTACCTGAATAAACTTAATAATATCGTCCATTGTATCCATAACTCGTGGATTCAAAGTTGCACGCTTAATATTAAGTGCATCTGTATCTTCATAGAAAGCCTTGATGTATTTATCAGAAACCTCACGCGGCGTAATCTTAAGTTTCTTGCTGGCAGCAATAATCTTATCATCAACATCTGTGAAATTTGAGACATAATTAACTTGAAACCCACGATACTCAAAATAGCGACGGATTGTATCAAAAGCAATTGCACTCCGCGCATTCCCAATATGGATATAATTATACACGGTTGGGCCACATACATACATTGTAATATGTCCTGAATTAAGGGGTGTGAAATTTTCTTTTTTATTTGTGAGTGTGTTATAAAGTTGAATCATTCACTGCTTCTCCTTTTTTATACTTAATTATAGACGATTATTCAATAAAGTGGTATAAACTCCTCAAATCTCTTGCAATCTACAAAAAAATGACTGTGGTAAAAAATATAACATTCAGGTTTCACTATCAAATTGAAAGTACAGTACATTCTTTGCGATAGGTCTTTCAAAGTAACCAGAAGATTTCGTTCTCTGGAGCATCTTTTCCTAAAATTAAAAAATTGACTAGACATGTAGGAAGAGGCTAGATCAAAATTTAACTTTTGACCCAGCCCCTCATACTAAATTACAAATAAACGTATCTAAAGTTAGCTTGCTTCATAAAAAGACATGGCAATTGAGCTGGACTACATCTCAGCCAGTGTCTTTTCAAGATGCTTTAAAGCCTTTTCTTTGCCTAACAGCTCAACTGAAGCTGCCAGCTCTGGTCCATGCATTTCACGTGTGGTTGCAATTCTAATTGGCATGTAAAGCTTTCTGCCCCTAATTCCAGTTTCTTTTTGAATTGCATAAATCGTATTTTGAATCTCAGTAGCATCAAAAATTGGCAACTTTGCCACTTTTTTCGCAAATTCATTCAACACCGTTTTTGCACTTTCATCACTTAACTCTTTCAATGCAGCTTCATCTAACTTCGGTGGCTCGTCAAAGAAAATTTCTGATAATTTTACAATTTCACCCGTATAAGACATTTGTTGCTTAAATAAGCTAATTAACTTGCGAGCCCATTCAATTGTTTTAGGATCAGGATTTTCCTCAACTTTGCCTGCTCGAATCAACTGCCTAAGTGCAGAATCAACAACTCCGTCTTCTTTAGCATTTTTAACGTACTGATTGTTAATCCATTCAAGTTTCTTACCATCAAAGGATGCTGGTGAGCGGCTCAAACGCTTAGGATCAAACATACTAATCAGTTCTTTACGGTTAAAAATTTCTTTTTCACCCACTGGAGACCATCCCAATAATGTAATGAAGTTGAACATCGCATCCGGCAAATATCCCAATGCACGATATTGTTCAATAAATTGAAGTACGCTTTCATCACGCTTGCTCAATTTTTTACCGGTTTCAGTATTAATAATCAATGTCATATGACCGAATATCGGTGCTTCCCAGCCAAACGCTTCATACACAACTAATTGCTTTGGTGTATTCGCAATATGATCATCACCACGCAACACATGTGTAATCTCCATCATATGGTCATCTACAACAACTGCAAAGTTATATGTAGGTATCCCATCACGTTTTTGAATAACAAAATCCCCACCAATTGTATTCGAATCAAAACTAATTTGACCCTTAACCATGTCATCAAATTCATAAGTCTTATTTTCTGGAACCCTAATTCTAACAACCGGTTTTAATCCAGCTGCTTGCGCTTCTGCTTGCTTTTTAGAGATCTCTTCGTCAGACATTCCTGCATATTCATAAATATATCTTGGAGCTTCCCCATTCGCCTTTTGTTCTTCACGTTGTGCATTCAACTCGTCTTCAGTCATATAAGACTCATACGCAAGTCCATTATCTAATAATTGCTTAATCAAAGGTAAATAAATTGCTTGTCTTTCAGATTGTCTATATGGGCCAAAGTCTCCTGGTTTATCAGGGCCTTCATCCCAATCAATTCCCAACCATGTCAAATTCTCTAACTGACTTCTTTCACCATCTGCAATATTTCTCTTAGAATCAGTATCTTCAATTCTAATAACCATTGTTCCGTTATTATGTCTTGCAAATAAATAATTAAACAATGCAGTTCGTGCATTCCCTATATGCAGATGCCCCGTTGGACTTGGAGCATAACGCACACGAATCTTCTTATCTACCAATTATAGCGCCTCTTTCTTTTTCTGAATTGATTAATCAGACTAATATCCATAGTCAAAACAATCGATACAATAATAATTTTACAATGAATATACAGAAAAATAAACCAACCAAATAAAAGTTTCTTATTTTAATTTTTTTCTTTGATTCCTCTAGTTGAATGCACTGGCTTAGCAAAGATCATTCTCCCAGCATCTGTTTGTAATGCACTTGTCACTACCACTTCAATCGGGTTGTTCAAATAATACCGCCCGTCTTCAACGACAATCATTGTTCCATCATCTAAGTATGCAACCCCTTGCTGCCTTTCCGTACCATTCTTGATTACAGTAACCGTCATTTTTTCTCCTGGTACCACTCTGGGTTTTAATGCTTTCGCCAAAGCATTAACATTCAACACTTCAACATTTTGAAACTCACTGACCTTATTTAAATTATAATCATTTGTAACAACCACGGCATCCAGAAGTTTGGCCAATTTAATTAACTTGCTGTCGACCTCTTGAATGTCATCAAAGTCACCCTCATACATTTCAACGGGAACTTTTTTATCAGCGCGCAGCTTATTAAGAATGTCAAGGCCACGTCGCCCCCGAACTCTCTTAATGCTATCTGCAGAATCAGCGATATACTGGAGTTCGTATAATACAAAATTTGGTACAATCAATGTTCCTTCAATAAAACCTGTATTGACCAAATCATAAATTCGACCATCAATCAAGATATTTGTATCTAAGAGTTTTAAACGGTGAAAGTTATCACCAGTTTTTCTCTCCAAAACGCTAGCATTATCGAGATCCTCTACTTTTTTTTCTGTACGCTGTCTTCTACTACTCATAAGTTTTTTAAAAAAATCTAGATGATTTCTTCCTACAAAATATCCCAAATAACCGAAAATAACCATTAAAACTATCGGAATCACAGTGTTTAATAAAAACACTTGTGAATGCGAAACCAAAGTTGATATCAAGGCAGCTATCATCAGGCCTACAACGACCGAAAGACTAGTTGAAATTATTACATACGGATTTTGTTGTGCCAAGTTGTTTTCTAGTCTCTTTATTAATCTCTCCAGCGGCTCAGTCACAAATATTGAAACAATGTGCATTACTGCTAATCCAATTAAAATATTTACAGCAAAATTATTAAACCAGATATGATCTGAAAGACCTATCAATAACCAAACCGGAGGCATGAAGGTGTATCCTGCACCAATTCCTAAGACAGCGAGCACAACTTTTATCATTATTTTTCTCATTTCTTTCTCCTTCCTAAATTATTAGTTAAAGGTCACCTTCAACGCTTCGCCTAAAGTCGAAACACCAACAACCTTTATATCTTTCGGGGGAGTCCATCCAACCAAATTATTCTTAGGTAAAATTACCCTTTTGAAACCAAGCTTTGCAGCTTCAGCAACCCTTTGTTCAATCCGATTAACTCTTCTGATTTCACCGGTTAACCCAAGTTCCCCAATGAAACAATCGGTTGCTTGTGACTGGGCATCTCGATAACTTGAAACAATGCTAACTGCGATCGCCAAATCAATCGCAGGTTCATCCAACTTCACACCACCAGCTGCCTTTAGATATGCATCTTGATTCTGTAGCAAAAGGCCTGCACGCTTCTCAAGAACAGCCATAATCAGCGAGATTCGGTTATGATCTAGCCCCGTCGTTGTTCGCTTGGCATTTCCAAATGCCGTTGGTGTAACAAGTGCCTGAATTTCAACTAAAATAGGTCTAGTACCCTCTAAAGAAACAACGATGGCGGACCCCGTTGCCCCGCTGAGTCGTTCTTCTAAGAAAATTTCAGAAGGGTTGGCAACTTCATATAGCCCTCCTTCTTTCATTTCAAAAATTCCGATTTCATTTGTTGAGCCAAATCGATTTTTTACAGCCCTCAAAATTCGATATGCATGGTGTAAATCTCCTTCAAAATACAGAACCGTATCAACCATATGTTCCAATATTTTGGGTCCAGCGATTGCCCCACCCTTTGTGACATGCCCAACTATGAAGATGGTTATTCCGTTAGTCTTTGCAATTTGCATTAACTCAGCTGTAACCTCCCGAATCTGTGCAACACTCCCGACCGCGGAAGCCATTTCAGGTTCCTGCATGGTTTGAACCGAATCAATGACTACAAAATCAGGTTTTAACTTGTCAATGTATTGATGAATACTTGTCATATCGGTCTCTGGGTATAAATAAAACTTCTGCCCTTTTATTCCCAGACGCTGTGCCCGTAACTTAATCTGCATTGCACTTTCTTCGCCAGACACATACAAAACCGTTAACTCTTGCTTTGCTAATTGCCCCGAAAGTTGAAGCAACAGCGTGGATTTCCCAATTCCAGGATCTCCACCTATTAGAATAAGAGAACCTGGTACGATTCCACCACCTAAGACACGATCAAGTTCGACTGATGCAGTCGTTGTTCGCGGATTATCTTGGACGTCCACTTCATCAATTAATTGTGGTCTGGGGCTGTTACCGCTAAAACTAACTCTTGCTTTTTTATTGGCTTTATTAGACTGTTCAACCTCTTCAACCAATGTATTCCAAGCACCACAATTTGGGCAACGTCCCAAATATCGAGGTGAAGAATATCCACAGTCTTGACACACATACTGCGTTTTAATCTTGACCACTTGCTAGCCTTCTTTCACTTACTCAACTCATCATATCATGTTTGACTTTTTTTAAGCATCATTCCCTGATTCTTTACGGTTTTTTACTTACCTGATGATCCAAAACCGCCCGTTCGCTTCCTCAATGGTTCTTCTTCGCTATCAACCGTTAGAAACGGAATGAAGATTCCCTGCCCAATTCGCTCATTTTTCTTGATTGTCACATCCCTGATACCAAAATTCATGAGCTGAAAGAATATCTCTCCATCATTATCAGCATTGCCATAATAATCAGCATCCACAATTCCCACTCCGTTCGGCAAAATCAAATTTCTTTTCAGTGGGTTACTAGAGCGATTTGCAAGCATCAAAAATTCTTCTGTTCCCATGTATGCTTTGACTCCTGTGGGAACTAAAAAGGGCTTAAGGATCTTGTTTGCTTTTTCATAATCAATGTTCGTAATCGCTTGCTTTTTTTTGATACTCCATAAAATTTTTAGAAAATTAAGTTTCCAGATTGATGGCAGCACAAAGTCCTGCGCCGCATAAAAATCATAGCCTGCTGCATTTTTTGTAGCACGCGTTGGCAATGTAATTTCTTCTTCGTTAAATCGTTTTACTACCTCAAATCCTCTTCTCAAAATATCACTCTTTCCATAATTTATTCTACTATTCTATCATTATTTAATAAACAGATACAGTACCTTCTCATATGCTATAATTAAACAAAAAAAGAGGTGTTTTATATGATTACTAAATTCACAGAAAATTCCTTTGATTATTATCGTTCGGAAGCTGATGAAAAACCTATCGCACATATTGGCTTTTCATTGCTTGATAACTCCCAAACATACTTGGTTGAACACACCTGGGTAGATGAGAGTGCACGTGGAACAGGGTTAGCTGGAAAAATTACAAAGGATTTTCTCGCAAAAGTCGCTGACAAGTCCAAGAAAATTATCCCGTTATGCCCGTATACAAAGAAGTTTTTCGAGAAACATTCTGAGTATCAATATCTACTCAAAGCAGAAAATAATTAATGAGGTGAATATCGTGAATCAAGATGAGTTAAAAGCTCTTGTCGGAAAAAAGGCAGTTGATTGGGTCGTTGATGATATGATTGTTGGCTTGGGAACCGGTTCAACAGTTAAATATATGATAAGTGAACTTGCAAAAAAGATTCAAAAAGAACAGCTATCGATCACGGGGGTGGTCACCTCTGAGGAAACAGCCAAGCAGGCAACTTCATTGGGAATCCCACTAAAGTCAGTCGATGAAGTTGACCACATTGATCTTACGATTGATGGCGCCGATGAGGTTAGTACCGACTTTCAGGGAATCAAGGGTGGCGGTGCTGCACTTTTATTCGAAAAAATCGTGGCCACTAACTCGCAAAAAAACATCTGGATTGTGGATCAAAGTAAACTCGTGAATAGATTGGGAAAATTTCCTCTTCCAGTTGAAGTCATTCCTTATGGCAGTCAAAAAGTTTTTACACGTTTTGATTCTAAAGGATTTCAACCGACTTTCAGATTGGCTGCTGACGGTGCAAAACTACGAACCGATTCTGCTAATTATATAATTGATTTACATTTAGGACAAATAACGAATCCACTGAAGCTTGCTGCTTATTTAAAAACACAAGTTGGTGTCGTTGAACATGGTCTCTTCCTAAACACCGTTAACACTGTTATCGTTGGCTATGATGATGGTCCTAAAGTTCTAGAAGCGCGCTGATTGCCAGCAAGGTTTACGTGTTACTTCTTTTATCATATAATGTTCTTATATCTTTTTAAGGAGAGTGACAAATAGTGAGCAAAGCTATCAAGCACCAACAATTATCAAAATTTAAAAATTCTCTTGCAAGACGGTCAGAACACAAAGTTCTTGAGCGCGCAGTTACAAAAAATGGAATTTATACAACTTCAGCCGATTATCGTTCAGAAGTCAGCATGACTCCTGTTTTCTCAATTGACTTGGATACTGGTGATGTTGCTAATCAAAAGCAATCAGGTCGTTGTTGGATGTTTGCAGCATTGAATACAATGCGCCATGATATGAAAAATAAATTCAATGTACCAAAGAATTTTGAACTTTCACAAAATTATACATTTTTCTGGGACAAACTCGAAAAAGCCAATTACTTCTATGAAAATGTAATTACCACAGCTGCTTTACCAACATCAGACCGTAAAGTTTCCTTCCTGATGACAACACCTCAACAAGATGGTGGGCAGTGGGATATGATTGTAGCTATCATCGAAAAATATGGTGTAGTTCCTCAATCAGCTATGCCTGAAACATTCAACTCTTCTGCTTCACGTGAATTCAATAACACTTTCGACTTAAAATTACGCAAGGATGCTGTGACTTTGCGTAACTTAGTTGCCGATGGAATATCAGAGAAAGAGCTTGAAGATATAAAAGAGAAGATGCTGGATGATGCATATCGGATGTTAGCTTATAGCTTTGGTGAACCACCTACTCATTTTGACTTTGAGTATCGCGATTCAGACAAAAACTATCATATTGAACGCAACATCACACCTATTGATTTCTTTAACAAGTATGTTGGTTGGAACCTGGACGATTATGTTTCAATCATCAACGGTCCAACTGCTGATAAACCATACAATCACATGTACACAGTTGAAATGCTTGGTAATGTCGTAGATGGTCGCCCAGTCCGTCACTTGAACGTTGATATGGCAACCTTCCGCAACGTTGCAGTAAAGCAGCTTCAGAGCGGTGAAAGTGTGTGGTTTGGTTGCGATGTCGGCCAGTCTTCTGACCGTCAAAAGGGAATTATGGATACTGCGCTATACCATAAAGATGAACTCTTTGATATTGACTTAAGCATTTCCAAAGCTGAAAGATTGGACTATGGCGAAAGTCTCATGACTCATGCTATGGTTTTAACTGGTGTTGATTTGGTTGATGATGAACCAACTAAATGGAAAGTCGAAAACTCATGGGGTAAAAAAGTTGGTACAGACGGTTTCTTCGTTATGAGTAACAATTGGATGAATGAATATTGCTATCAAATTGTCGTTAATAAGAAATTTCTCTCTGCAGAATTACAAGAAGTTCTCAAAGAAGAACCAAAAGTCCTTGCGCCTTGGGATCCAATGGGTGCTTTGGCATAAATTATCATCTTCTGTATAAGAGTTTTCGATACATCGTTAAAACTCGAAGATGAACGAAATATTTTAATCTCTAAAAATATGTACTTAAGTGTAGCAGAGGAGTATGACATAAGTCGAGAAAATTTGAGTACTAACTCGAGATTACGAACATAGCGAGAAGGTTGCTATGAGTAATTTGAAGTTAGACGGAGAATTTTGACCTATGGAACACGTTTATACAGGACAAAGGGGGTGGCCAAATGTTAAATTTGGCCGCCCCCTTTCCTACGTTTAGAAGTCTCCAATTTCTTATTTTTGAATAACCTAGCAAACCAACTAAAAATTAATGAACTTATCTTAATTCTCTTTTGGAAATAATCTTTAATCTACTATTAAGTTCATAGATAATCGGAACCGCATTTTCGACTTCGACACCATCAATTGCTGAATCACTGATTTCTTCAATATATTTAATTAATGCTCTTAAGGTACTTCCATGTGCAACAATTATTTGATTTTTTTGATGAATTAACTTGGGTGCAATACTATCTATCCAATATGGAATAATTCTATCAGAAGCATCCTTTAAACTTTCTGCCAGTGGTAGAATCGTCTTGGGATAAGCCGAATATCTTCGGTCTTCATCCGGCTCACTCATCCTAGGAGGTACAGTGGTAAAACTTCTCCGCCACAATGCAACCTCTTTTTCTCCATAAATTTCTCTTGTCCATTGTTTATTTAACCCTCGTAAAGCCCCATAATGTCTTTCATTCAAGCGCCATGTTTTTTCAACTGGGATACTATTTTGATTAATACACTCAAGCACAATATTTGCGGTTTTAATTGCACGTGTCAGTACAGATGTATGCAATTCAGTAAAAATAATTTTTTCTGTATTTAAGAGGACTCCAGCCTTTTTCGCCTGACGCTCTCCTTCTAGAGTTAATGGTGAATCCGACCAGCCAGTATATTCATTTACCAGATTTGCAGTACTCTGTCCATGTCTTAGCAAAACTAATTTAACCATGTTTTCTCTCTCCTCTGATCCTTTTACCTAATGCTTTTATCATATCAGATTTTTTTGATCTAGAATAGTTTATTCAAAGGAAATAGGAGCCCAAGTTAATTTTCAACCCGGTCTCCTTATTATTTCCTTATAACCATGCTTCATAAGTCAAAATTCTTCATCTAGCTTCATGCTAAAACTTAAGATTTACCAACTTAACGATACTCTTTTCACTAATCAAATGTCAGTTGATTTAAAATGCTACTACTTTAAACGTCCTGCAAACGAAGGCGTATATCCTGAAATTGTTCCAACTTTTACTGTTTCACCTGTTCTTGGTGCATGAACATACTGGCCATTTCCGATATAAATTGCTACATGATACGAACTGCCTTTGCCACCCCAGAATAATAAATCTCCCGGTTGAGCTTGCGAAACAGCTTCATATGTAACATATCCCTCTTGCGAAACAGTATTATGTGGAAGCGATACTCCAAACTTAGAATAAACATATGCTGTCAAGCCTGAACAATCCATTCCTGAAAGAGATCCTCCACCCCAAACATAAGGAATATTCAGTTTTGTCAAAGACAATGCAGCCGCAACAACTGAACTCGTATCTACGTTTGAACTTGCTGCTGTTGTTGAATAGGCAGTTTGTGTTACAGTTGCCGAATTATTTGTAGTAGTGCTAGAAGTATTAGAACTGGTTGCAGCAGTGTTTGAAGTAGTTGTACTACTGTTTCCAGAAGAAGCTGTTGTTACAGCCTTTGTAGCAGTCGCAAGTGCACTATTTGCCTCTGCACTGCTCTTAGCAGCCTTAACTGCTGCTGCTGCCTTTTGCGCTGCTGCTAAAGCTTCTTCAGCCTGTTTCTTTGCATCATCTTCTTTAGCCTTTTTAACTTTTAATTGAATCTTTTGAACTGCCAAATCAGCCATATCATTCCTCAACTTCTCACTGGCTTTTTTCTGAGCTGTAACAGATTCATCAACTTGCTTTTTATCAGCCGCAACTTTTTCCTGATCACTCTTCTGTTCTTGCAAAGTTTGACTATTTGCTTGAACCATAGTTGCAACAGTAGCAACACGATCAATTGCATCACTAAAACTCTTTGAATCCGTTAAGAACTCAATTAGGCTCCCGGTATCATTTTGTTGTGCCGAACGTGCTTGTTCAGCTAAATGAGATTTTCTAGCATTAATATTTTTTGTCAATGAAGCAATCTCAACTGAATCCGAATATTGCTGATCTTGTAACTTTGAAAGCTTCGTCTGGCTTTCGCTTACTAACTTCTGTGTATCAGAAATTTTTTGATTAACATCATTAATCTGTGTTGCAGTATCTGAAGCTGAAGCATTAGTTCCTAAGCTAACAACTGCTACAAGTGATGCAACTACGAGTACAGTTTTTGAAATTAAATTATGTTCCACTGACATACACCTCTGACATTTGATTAAATGTTTTTTTTTAATTATTTATGTACAATTTAACTACAAGAATAATTCTACCATGCTTGCACAATAATGAGCATTACATTATATTTACAAAATCAGCTCAAGAATGGTGCTTTTAGACATTTCTGTTACATTAATATTTCAAAAGTTACAAAGAGCAATCACAAATATTTTATCCATCTTATGCACACGTTTAGTTAAAATTTACGAACATAATCGGTTTAACCACTAATAGTGATTCTTTTAGTGGACTTCATGTGTAAAAAAGTACTAAAAAAGAAGGGCCTTAGTTGTTTTTAACAACAATTCCCTTCTAAATTTGAAATATATAAACCCATCATCAATTTTTGGGTATAATCGTTTCTTCTTTGACACGATTACCCAAAAATGTTACAACGGAGCCTAATAAAATAATTATGATTCCGATAATTGTAAGTCCCGTTACCTTTTCTCCAATCAACATTGCTGCCAAAATTGGGGCTAATCCCGGTTTTATAAAAAACACTAGGGAAGCTGTTGAAACATTTGAATTCTCCATTGCAAGGAAATAAAAAGCAAACCCCCCGCCTGTGACACAGACACCCAAATAAAGCAACATTGGCAGTGAACCAATTGTTATATTTTGCAGTATTGGCAAATTTTGAAAAGTTTTTAGACTTGGAACACTCCCTAAAAACTTAGCAATAAATGGTATATGTGTAATTAGTGAGAGTATAAGTAATTCAATAGTCCCAGCTACAAATGTATAACAAGTCATCACAATCCCATTTAGTCCCCTCTTCATAGAACCATAACGTGAAATAATTGAATAAAAACCAAATGTGACTGCTGCTAAAACGCCCAAAATAATTCCCATTGGTTTAGTAAGATGCAGTGGATCAATGATTACAAGCAGACCTAAGATAGATATTACAACAGCAATTAAGTTCGCTCTTCCCAAATGTTCTCGTAAAATGATAAATGCAAATATTAGGGCAAACACTGGGTTACAACTGAACAAAACTGCAACTGTTGAAGCTTTAGTTGCCACAACAGCCAACTGAAAAAGTGTCATACTAACAATTACGCAAAGAAATCCAGTCAAACAAAAAAGATACCAATCTTCTTTTCCAAGCTTTCGTTTGCTTGTTTTCAGTCCCTTGCTTGCAAATGGCAGCAAAACCAATGCACCAATGAAGAAACGAATAAGGTTCAATTGAATTGGATTAAAAGTCGCACCGGCAACCTTTAGCGCTATTTCCATTGAACTGAACATAAATGTTGATATAAGAACATAAATTATTGTTTTTTTCACAACTACCCCTCTTTTTAAATACTTTGTGTAACTAACATTAAAATCGGCACAACCGCAAGTGAGATTAACGTTGTTTCTGTGACCATCACCGCCGCATAATCAGAATCCGCACCATACAAACTCGCAACGACTGGAGCATTCGTCATAACAGGCATTGCCGATTGAAGTATAAAAACTTGTTTCATCAAAACCGGCATATCCGCTGGCATAACTAGCAAAAACATTAATGCCGGCGCAAATAAGAACCGTCCCATTAATACTAGGATATTATCTTTATGCAATGCAAGATGATTAAGTCCCGCATGTGAAACAGAGATTCCAATAAATAGCATCGAAAGTGGGATCGTCAGATTACCAATGTAATCCAAGTCAGACTTAACAAATACTGGTAATTGGACTTTTAATAAAACGAAAATGACTCCTACTATAAAGCCCATCAGTGGTGGTGAAAAAATCTTACCTAAAGCCTTCTTCCAATCTAACTGACTTTTTAATCCACCATCTCGTTGTATTAAGTAAGTACCCAATGTCCAAAAAATAGTAGTGTTTGCCATATAATAGATTAATACATACGGTATACTGTCAGCTCCAAAAAGTGCACGGTTAATCGGTAAACCTACAAAAACTGTATTCGAATTGAAAAACATCGATGAAAATAATCCGGCATGACTTTTGCGAATCCTAAATATTTTTACAATTGCAAATGCAAATGCCATTAGTATCACCATCGAAATAACTGGGAATCTCAAGTCTGGCAACATTCTGGGTAAATCATCCGCGTTAAATCTCGTGACAATCGTTGACACCATATAACACGGTAATGCAATTTGTGTTACTAATCTAGCTATTAATTTAGTTGACTTTTCACCAAACCACCCACGTTCTGCCAAAATATACCCTAGCACTATCATCACTAATATTACCAGCACACCCGAAATGCTGTGCTCAAAAACACTCATCCTCTCATCTCTCTTCTTTCTTCTTTCTTCTTTCTTCTTTCTTTCATGTATAAACATCCATCAGTATATCACAACTTATGAGAAAATTTTATTTGCTTTTTAATTAGACTATTTTATTTGAATATTCAAAATAGTTTAAAAAAAATTTAATTTTAAGTTATGCTACTCAATTAATAACTCTTAGTAGTATAATTCTTATAATAATAGTTGATTAAGGAGTTACTGATGAATAACAATAATAAAAATGAGTTTTCAACGTCATCTCCATTGAGAAGAAGGGAAGACAATCATGACCATCGCAGAAGGAATCCACATAAGAAACGCAGAGTATTAAGTTTAATTGGACTGATTGTGGTACTGATTTTATTTTATGGAGCTGGCGTCTACGCTCGCAGTCTCATAGGAGCTGCTCAACAAACTCTTGACAAAACGTACCAAAAAACCAAAGTTAAAAAATTAAGAAATGTTTCTCAGATTTTAAAGAAGAAAAAACCTTTTTCCATTTTACTTCTAGGAACCGATACTGGTGACCTAGGGAGAACTGATAAGGGGCGTACTGATACAATCATTGTTGCTACAATCAATCCTAAAACCAAAAAGGCAACCTTGACAAGTATTCCACGTGATACGCAGGTTAAAATCACCGGCTCGTCTAATTCTTATGACAAGATTAATTCCGCCTATACAATTGGAGGAACATCTGCCGCAATTTCAACTGTGCAAAATACTCTTCATATTCCAATCGACTTCTATCTACTAGTTAATATGGGTGGATTATCAAAATTAGTTAATGCAGTTGGTGGTGTTTCAATCGATCCTCTACTAACTTTCCATTATAGCTATGCAAATGTTACCAAGGGTAAAACTGTAACTCTAAATGGTAATGAAGCTTTGGCATATTCAAGAATGCGGTATACCGATCCAGAAGGTGACTATGGTCGTCAGAAACGTCAAAAACAGGTAATTGAGGCAATTGTTTCTAAGCTGCTGACGATTTCTTCTATATCCAACTTCCAAAAAATATTAAATACAGTCAAAGATAATATGCAAACGGACCTGACTTTCAATGACATGATGACCATTGAAACTAACTATAAGGATGCAGCGGGAACCATCAAATCCTATGTCCTTCAGGGCGAAGATGCAACAATTGGTGGTCTATCATATCAGGTTGCCACAGCGGCAGAAAAGCAAAAAATTTCTAATAAAATTCGTTCAGAATTAGGATTGAATCCTTCAAATGCAACTTTTGTCGGTCAAATATCTAGTTATGGTTCAAATTCTACCTATGGTTCGAGTTCTTCATCAAGTTATGGTGCTTATTCTTCAAGCTCTCGTTCGACCTATGGCACCTATTCCTCAAGCTCCCCTTCCCATTATGGTTATTAAATATAAAATAATCTAAATTAGTTCAGAGATTGAATCAAATTTAAATTTTGATTCAATCTTTTTTTGCACTATAAAAAAACAGCGGGACTGTGACATAATTCAAAATTACAAACATAGTCAGGGTTGCTTTACTATGAGTAATTTGAAGGTAGACAGAGAATTCTGACTTATGAAATACATTTATTCGTAATAAAGCAGAAAGGAGTCTGGGTCAAAAGCTAACTTTTGACCCAGACTCCTTCTGCTTATACGTTTAGTTAAGTCTCTAATTTTAATTGTTTCCAAGTAATCAAGTTTCATATCGTAAAACTTTTTTATATTCTTGATAAATCTAGCAACATACTGCCATATGATAGTCCTGCTCCGAAACCTGTTAATAATGCAACATGTGGCCTTTCACCACGTTTCAGTGCTTGATCGAGGCCAATGGCTATTCCCGCTGAAGATGTATTACCATAAAACTCAACATTTGTTTCAAACTTACTTAGGGGTACATTTATCCCAATTGCAATATTTTCAATTAACCTCAAATTTGCTTGATGTGTCACGATTAATTCTAACTCAGCATTTGTATAGCCATTTTGTTCAAGCAAATTAGTAATATGCTCTGGAACTATTGACGTTACAAATTCATAGACCGCACGCCCATCCTGATAAAAAGCATCCATCTTAGGATAACTATTTCTTGAAATCTCGCTTAATGGAGCAATTCTTCCACTATGAATTACATTAGGTGCTGGACTTGTCTCCAACTTTTCCGCAATGAATACTTCATCATCTGGATTATCACTTGCTGTTAGCAATACTCCACCAGCCCCATCACCAAAGAAAACAGCAGAAGTTCGATCAGAAAAATCCATCATTTTTGAATTTACTTCGGCAGCAATTACAATTGCCTTATTATAATTTCCCTGACGCAGAAATTTCTCTGCAGTACTTAGCGCAAAGATAAAGCCCGCACAAGCAACACTTATATCAAAAGAAAAAGCTTTTACAGCATCAATTTTTTGTTGAACAAGTGCTGCTGTAGCAGGCGTGATTGAATCTGGACTGATTGTAGCTACTATGATTAAATCAATTTCACTTGCTTCAACCTTGGATTCAGTTAATAAATTTTTGGCCACCTTCGCACAAAGATCTGATGTATTCTCATTAATCGCATAATGTCGTGTTTTTATTCCCGTATGCTTTTGAATCCACTCATCCGAAGTATCCATATAATTGGATAGTTCAGTATTAGTTACTACACGCTCTGGCACATAATGTGCACTAGCTTTTATTTTTACGGCTCTAGGCATCTTATAAATTCTCCTATATCATAATATCCGATTAATTCATTAGACAGTAGCTTCATTCAAGTCTGCTACCCTATTATTCGACTTATACATAAATAAAAAAGCCATACCAAAATAATAATTTTGGAACAGCCCTCTATGATGCGGGTAAATGGATTCGAACCATCACGGGCTGTAACGCCCACCAGATCCTTAGTCTGACGCGTCTGCCAATTCCGCCATACCCGCAACAACA